>NZ_DAOSET010000068.1:0-10766 GCF_035363275.1 Methanoculleus sp.
GATCCCGGCGTCCATGTCGGAGAGGATTGAGACTATGGCGCCCTGCTCGGGAACTGGTGGAAGTGCAAGTTCGAGTTCTGCAATGTGATTCTTTGAAATAGCATATACCGAAATACCCGTGGCGATACGGGTAAGGGCTAACTTAAACGCAGGGATAAATTGTAGATACGCCTTAAACCCCCTAGCCCATTGCTCGGGATTACCCCGACACAAAATGGTGTGAAGGCCGGCAATTACATTTTTCCCCGATATACCCTGAACCTCGACGCTCTTGCCTGTTCCTTCAAGATCTTCAGATGCGTCGACCATAATGAGGTCGCCATCTTCCAGATAGGTGGCATTTCCTATTTTTCCTCGATCAATGTAAGGCAGCACACACACAGTACAATCTAGGACGGGCTTTGTTTGTGCATGGACGTCGCCATAGTGGATGTACTGTATCCCTCCATCGTCATTCAGGTCTGCTCTAGGATTATTGGCTGTTGGTAGGAAAGTGATAGTGTCTCCCAGTCGCTTCGTCTCCCATTTCCCGGTGAACCCCGGCAGCCTCATCTTCCCGGTGAGGAGCTGCTGCATGGCGGCCTGCTTGATGGCCCGCTTCTTCTCGATAAGCGCGTCCAGCGCCCTGATGAGCCCGTCCACATCGGAGAGGGCGGTGGCGATGGTGTATTGCTCGTGGATGTGAGGGAGAGGTATTTTCAGATTCTTGAAATATGGGAGACCGATGGTTTTGATCGTGTTTCCGATTGCAATGCGTTCAAATTCGCCCTTTTTAGATTGAAGCCAGTAGTAGAGGAAGTGATTATTAATATTTGGGCCACATCTCCAAGCCATAAAGTGTTGGCTCACAGCCATCGCTTGACCCATAATAGCGCTCTTGCCGACACCTGCATCGCGGGTTAATACAACTGTTTCGGGGGGATGAATTACAGCAGAAGAGTTTTGGATTCCGGCAGGGGTAATCGTCGAAGTTGTCTCGTAAATGTAACCATTATCAAGCTTTGGTGAATCGGCTAAAGAGATCCATGGTATAGATCCGTCCCAGTACTCTGGATGCTTCTTATCTGGAGTATGGCCACTACCACGTACCGCAATCGAATCAAGGAGTGATACTGACCAATCCTCCGGTATCATTCCCACTTCCGTCCGCTTATACCCCGGCGGCACTTCCTCCACCCCTGCCTGCCGGTCGGTCATTCTCCTTCCTCCTCCTGGTGCTGCACCTCTGCCAGTTCACGCTCGATCTCCTCGACCGTCGGCAGAGCGGATTTGAGATGAGTCGGGAGGGCACGGGTCAACTCGTAGGTCGATATCCCGATGGGCTTGTCGATACCCGATATGCTGTACTCGGCGAGCAGGTTATCCTTGCTCTGGCAGAGGATCAGGCCGATCGTCGGCTGGTCGTCCGGGTGACGGAGCAGGTCGTTCACCACGTTGCAGTAAAAGTTCAACTTCCCCGCATACTCCGGCCTGAACCTCCCCCGCTTCAGATCGATCACGATAAACGCCCGTAGCCGCAGGTGGTAGAACAGCAGGTCGATGTAGAAATCCTCTCCCCCGACATCCAGACGATACTGCCGCCCGACGAATGCAAAGCCCTGCCCCAGTTCGAGCAGAAACTTCTCGAGATGGCAGATGAGCGAAGTTTCGAGCTCGCGCTCGTGGAATGGCTCGTCGAGCGTGAGAAAGTCGAAGATATACGGGTCTTTCAGAGCCTGCTGTGCGAGATCCGACTGCGGAGAAGGCAGGAGTGCGCTGAAATTCGTGACCGCCTTTCCCTGCCGTGCGTGGGCCTCTGTCTCAACCTGTATGGCAAGCACGTTTCTGCTCCAGCCGTGCGCGAGGGTCTGCTCCATATACCAGAACCGGGTCGGGAGGTGCTTGACCTTCTCCATCAGGATAATTTGATGAGCCCAGGGAACCGCCCAGAACACCTCTCGCGGAATGTGCGCCCCCGTTTCCGGCATAGATGATCGCCCCGCCGTTTGTGCCACAGGTGGTGGCACAATTCCACCCCCGCCGAGCTCCGGGTACTCGCGGTAGAAGGCGAGCATCCGCTTGATGTTCCGCTCCGAAAAGCCCTTCACCTCCGGCAGCTCGTTCTTCAGCGCCGAAGAGAGGCGAGGGATGACCGCAGCCCCCCATCCCTCCGAACGCTGCCGCTCGTGAATGATCCGACCAACCTCCCAGTAGAGCCGGACGAGCTCGGCGTTGACCGCCAGAACCGCCCTGGTCCGTGCCGAGAGGATCCGCTCCTTCACGTCGACGAGCAGGCCGGCAAAATTGTCTGGCGTAACGTCCGCTCCATCTCTCATCCCCACTCCAACCCCATCCTCTTCAGGTGCTCCTCGACCTTCTTGCCGAACGCCTCCACCTCACGCTCCAGCTCCGGCAGCGGGCGGGCATACCGCTCGTCGAGTTCCTTCACCCGGCCGGCGAGCCGCTGCGTCAGCCGCTGCACCTCACCCTCGACGGCAGCCCGGATCGAAGCAAACCACTTATCCTCCACCACCAGCGTCCTGATCTCGTCCACTGTGAGGGTCGTGTAGCGGGCCAGCACCCGCTCGTCGAGCGCCGCCCGTGCCTCCTTCACCGCTTTGCCGGCCCGGGACTCGGCCTCGATCAGCGCCATGACCCGCGTGAGGGCGTCGCGCTCCTCGGCAAACTCCGGACTCCTGCCGATCTCCTTCAACCGGTCGTTCACTGCCTTTCTGGTGACGTTCCCCTTCTCGTTTACCGCGTCCTCGAGCAGCCCCTCCTCCCCGGTATGCTCCTCGACGAACTCCTCGAGTTCGCGGGCGGCGGTCTCCTGCCGGGCAGCGAGGTCGTCGATGGCCGCCTGCTCAGCGGCGAAGTAGCGGCTGACGATCAGGGCCGGCGGGATCAGGTCCATCTTATACTTCCGCCGACCGATGACCAGATCCGGCGTCTCCTTGATCTTCTTCTCCTTATCCTCGATGATCCCGCGGGGCTTCGCCCCTGCGACCCACCCCTCGGCGGCGACGAGATCGACGTCGTCCTGCATCCCCCCGGCCCAGTAATCCATCAGGCACTGGTAGGCGTCGTGCTTATCCAGCAGTGGCAGGCCGGCGAACCGCACGACCATATCCTCCGAGAGCGCACGGACGACCTCCCGCGGTTTTGCGCCGGCATCGAGCGCCCAAAGACGCGGCTCGTGCGCCGCCCGCCACTCGTCAAAGACGGCGGCGACCCGGGCCGCGTAGGCCGCAAACTCCGCGTGGGCGAGGATGGTCGCCTTCACCTGCGCCGGCTCGACCTTCGGCTCCAGGTACCCGGGCCGACCGTTCGACCGGAACAACGCATCCCGCAGCGTCGGGAAGACCGACCAGTAGCGCTCCAGGGCGTCGACGTCCCGGCCCGGGATGCCGCCGCTTAAGTGGGCGTCCAGGTCGTGGAGGTCCTCGGGCTCGCTCGAATCGATGTAGCGCGGGATGTTCAGGTTGTAATCGTTCGCACTGCTCGCAATCTCCGCGATGGGGACCATGCGGGAGTAGCGGGGCACCTCGATCCGGTTGTTGAAGACGTCCACGATCTTGCGGATATCCTGCGACCGGAGTCGGTTCTTGTTCCCGTCCTTCTCAAACCCTCGCGAGGCGTCGATCATGAAGATCCCCGTCCGGGAAGAGGCGTTCTCCTTGTCGACGACGATGATGCAGGCCGGGATACCCGTCCCGTAGAAGAGGTTCGGGGGCAGGCCGATGATGCCCTTGATTAGCCCATGCCGGACGAGGTTCCGGCGGATATCGGCCTCCTTATTGCCGCGGAAGAGCACCCCGTGCGGGAGGATGATCGCGCCCTTCCCGGTGCTCTTGAGCGACGTGATCAGGTGGAGGAGAAACGCATAATCGCCGTTCTTCGCCGGCGGGACGCCATACTCAAAGCGTTTGAACTCGTCGTTCTCCGGGTCGAGCCCGTTCGTCCAGGCTTTGGAGGAGAAGGGAGGATTTGCGACCGCGAAGTCGAACTTCTTCAGGCTCCCGTCGGGGTTCTTGAAGTGCGGGTCGGCAAGGGTATTGCCGCGCCAGATCTCCGCCCCCGGATGGCCGTGGAGGATCATATTCATCCGCGACAGCGCCCAGGTGGCGTTATCCATCTCCTGGCCGTAGATCGTGATTCCCCGCGGGGCTTCGTCACTCGCCTTGAGGAGGAGGGACCCCGACCCGCAGGCAGGGTCGTAGAGGGTCTGGTCCTGGCGGGTATCAGGACCGATGCCGACCACACGGGCGATGACCCGCGAGACCTCGGCCGGGGTGTAGAACTGCCCTTTGCTCTTGCCCGACTCGGTGGCGAAATGCCGCATCAGGTACTCGTAGGCATCACCGAGCAGATCGTCGCCCTCGGCGCGGTTTGCCCGGAGGTCCAGGCCGTCGAAGATCGCCACCAGTTTGGAGAGGCGGTCCTGCATCTCTTTCCCGCTCCCGAGCTTCGCCTCATCGTTGAAATCAGCCTGGTCGATGACCCCCTTGAGCCCGTTCGCCTCTGCGAGCCTGCCGATAATCTTGTTGACCTTATCCCCGATCTCCTTGTCGCCCTTCAGCCTCACCATATCGGCGAAGCTTCCTCCTTCAGGCACCTCGATGATCGCGTCCTCCTTCCCCGCGTACTTATCGGAGACGTATTTTACGAAGAGCAGCGTGAGTATGTAATCCTTGTATTGTGAAGCATCCATGCCCCCACGGAGTTCATCGCAACTACTCCAGAGCGAACGATAGAGTTCGGATTTTTTGATTGCCATGGTTTTCCTCCCTTATGTATTCGGTTTTTTGTCCGGTCATTCTTCCACAGATTTTGAATAATCTGACTTCAGGGTATGCGGATCTCTTGAATTTGCCGCAACCCGGGTTAGATTCAATTCGGACTGATGGATGTTAATGTTTTGCACCGGGCAGTCCCGATACGTCGGCGCAAACAGGATGCGACCCTCCGTTCCCGTTGGCCTACCCGGGCCGGCGTCTCCGCCACGAGTGCTCTCGGCACCTTTTTCCGAACACGGAGTACATTGCCAATGTATGACCCACTGGATCGCCTCCTCTAACCGCGACAACGCCAGGATCCTCGATGCGAAGCAGATCTGGGGAGTGCCCAAACGAAACAAAACCCTCATGCAGCGGGTGAAGCCCGGCGACACCATCCTCGTATACGTCCGGCAGGAGAAAGAGGGCGACACGCTCCTCCCCTCCGCGATAACCGGAGCCTACGAAGTCATCTCTGAGCCCTACGAGGACCAGGCGCCCATCTTTGTCACCCCGCCGCAGATGGGCGACGAGGTCTTCCCCTACCGCATGAAGGTCCGACCGATCGCGGTCTTCCCCGAACCCCTTGAGTTCAAGCCACTGATCGGGGATCTCAGATTCATCACGAACAAGACGATGTGGAGCGGCCACCTCAGGATCGCCATGCGCGAGATCCCCGAGGAGGACTACCGGCTCATCCTCAGGCGGGCAGGAGTGGAGGCCTGAACCATGCTCGAGTGAAGACCCCGGCCTTCAGGCCGGGGATGAATGCACCCCCAGATCCGTTCACTTTCACCCCACACGGCTATTCTTTATGCCCAGAAGAGCCCAATATGCCTGTAGAGCCGGGTGGGGCACACCCGGCTCACGCTTGCGGAGATCGGGACCGCTCCACCGCCGGCCCTGGCGATGCACGTCCCGGTCAACGAACCCGGAATCTCCCGGGCTTTAGCCCGGGGAGAGTGTCAAGTAGTATATCCAGATGTTCGGAGCTCGACTTTGAGCAGATCGTCCCGGCTTCGAATAGCCATCCCCCTCCGGTGGCGGCCGGGCCGGTAGGAGAAGGCGTTTCTCCTGACGGATATGAACGAGGAGTGCATCATGAACCGCCATAGAAGATCCGGGGATCACAGAAGAGAAAGCCCGGCGTTCGGCAGGATCTCCACAATATCGTACGAACAGGGGTGGAACTATGAGCGGAGATGAAAAGAAACTGATACGAAACAGCACGGTTGAATTTTTGCTATTTACCTCGGCCGCCGGTGAAGACTCAATCGAGGTCAGGTATGAGGACGAAACCATCTGGTTAAGCCAGAAGATGATGGCGGCGCTCTTCGATGTGACGGTTCCGACAATAAACGTACACCTGAAAAACATCTACGAAAGCGGCGAGTTGACCCGTGATGCAACTATTAGAAAATATCTAACAGTTCAAATCGAGGGTGATCGTGAAGTTTCACGGACTCTTGACTACTACAACCACGGACATATACGCTACAAGCCTCGACTACAACAGGAATGCACCAACAACACGCGAGTTTTTCGCAAACGTTCAGAACAAATTACATTTTGCGATACATGGGAATACTGCGGCTGAACTGATAATGGCACGTGCCGACAGCAGAAAGAAGCATATGGGCCTTAGCACCTGGGAAAAAGCCCCTGACGGGAAGATACTCAAAACCGACGTATCGGTCGCGAAAAACTATCTGAACGCAACAGAACTTGAATCACTCGGAAGAATCGTCAACGCCTGGCTTGACCTTGCTGAAGAGCGTGCCAGAAGAAAGATCCCGATGACTATGGAGGATTGGGCAAAACGCCTTGACCGGTTCCTTGAGTTCGATGATCGCAAACTGCTCGAAGACCGTGGAAAGGTCACAAAAGAGATGGCAAAGGAGTTCGCAGAGAGTGAATTTGAGAAGTACCGGGTTGTTCAGGACAGACTTTTTGAGAGCGATTTCGACCGGATGCTAAAGGAGGCCGCCCCGCCCGAAGGAGAGGAACGGGATAACAAAAACAATGAGACTACTGGAGACCTGAAATAAAATATCCCGTGGTGGGCGGCACCAGACGGGAGGAATACTTGATGGGTTGTATTCTGAGTGCCCGCTTCCGGAAATTAACGTCAGCGATATTGCTGGCGATCTGCATATATCCAGATATCTGCCGGCTTTTCCGTACTTGATGGGTACTTGATCCCGGCCCATGAAATCACCCGCATTCAGTTTCCGGTAAACGTTGCCGAGCGATAGAACAAGGGCATCGATGTTCTCCTCAGCCGGATGGTGAAATCGTATGCCTCGTGTCTCCAGACGTTACGCAGATCTGGATGTCAAATCTTACTCACATGTTCCCCTTTCGGGGTGCCATGGATGGGCAATCTACTCTTCAACAGCGAGGATGCTCACTGTTTCTTCAGGCCTTATTCCCCGGAGATATGAAACACCGTCGACGGTTCCTTCACGCCGGCGGCCGCCCGCCCGTCCGGTCTCCCAGATACCGGACATCGTGGAGGCTGGTTTCCGAAAGAATGAGTTCCCGGTTGGCGATGATGTGACGGTAGTCCCCGGTATAGAGCACCGTGCCGTCGATCGCCGCGGCGACGTCGTGGGCGTCGAGGAGCACCTCGCAGTCGTCGTAGTCGTCGATGACCGCACTGAACCGGTCCCAGATCTCGCGGTAGGGCTCCGTTCGTGCGTGGATGGCCAGCGCCTTCCGGTCGTCGAGGACACAGCGCCGCCGCCGGCAGAGTTCCTCATACCACTCCTTCACCGCGAGGAGCGTCTTGTGGGCCGCTGCCGGCTGCTCGCGACAGAGTTCGGCCACACGCCGGAGAAGCGGGACGGTCTTCCACCCCCGGCTTTCGGCCTCGGCGAGGAGGGTATCTGCCGAACCGTCCCTTTTTAAGTGCGCAACCGCCCGCCGGAACTCGCGGACGAGATTCTGCTGGATGGTGTGGCACCGGCCTCCCGTCCCGTCCCCGAAACACTCGGCCCAGACCCCTGTGCTCGAATGGTTCGGCTCCGGATCCTCGAAGACGTCCGTGGCCTCAGTTCCCCAGGTGTCGGCGACGTGAAAATAGTAGCCGATGAGAACGTTACTGTCGAGGAAATAGGGCAGGTTACCTCCTCCCTGCCGGCGACTCGCTGCACGCGAGATCGCGGGAGATGCGCATTGCCATATCGACGAGAGCCGAGACCTCGCCGTCGGAATCCGGTGGGGGCGAGGGCGGATTATCGCGGGTGATCGCGTCCCGCTCGGCGTTGAAGCGCCGCTCCGCGGTGTCGCAGAACTCCTGCAACTGCTCCTCGCGATACACACCCGGGATCATATCCGTCGCGACGATATGCGAGACGAAGCAGAGGGCATCGCAGCCTTCGGTCGCAAGTGCGGGGGCGTGCGAAGGGTTGTGGCGGAGCGTCGAGCGGTAGGCGTCGTCCCACGCCAGGTATGCGTCGTAGAAGATCTCAAGGGCGGGCAGGGGATACGCCGCGATGAAGCTGTCCAGGACCTCCTCGACGGTGGCAATCCGCTCCGCATTCAGGGGGTGGAGCGCATTGCTAACCTCTGTTGAGAGAGGGAGGATGCCTGTGCAGAACGTGCGCTCAAAGCCGTCGGCATGCAGGCCGGACTGTTCCAGATACATTCTCTCGCGGCGGTTCAACTGGAAGTACTCGAGAGGGATATCTTCTCCATCTGAAAGCTCCTTCCAGAGACGGAAATAGTGGGTAATGTCACTGATGAGATCCGTTTTTTTAAACTTCATCCACTGGAGCACCGACCAGAGGAGGACTCGCTCGTAAGGTGTAAAGATGGTGAGAACTGCCTTGCTCCTGGGTCTGTATTCGTACGACTCGTAGGTATTTCTTCGGGAAAAACCGCCCGGATCTCTTCTTTCCGTATGCGTATTTGCTGTTGGGACCTGCACTTCAAAATATGCGTTCGATTCCGACGTTAATTGGAACGCCGCAGCCTCCGCAGGTCCTTTCGGCATGCGGATGTAAGTCGTCCCGCAGAGCGTTGTCCCTCGCTGGTTGTAGTAGATGAGGTCCACAAAGAAGATGAACTTCAGGAGCTTCGTCCGGCCGATGCGACCGTTCTGCTCCACCGCGTATAGCAACGCATTGATCAACTTCTGCTTCCGCATCCCATCACCTCGAACTTGAGACTACCGCTATAATCGGGAAACAAATCTGTATGTGTGCGTATTACCGGTACTAAAAGATAACCCTTTCTGAACGCAGGGATTAAGGCGCGATTGGCAGCCGGGACGGTAAGAGAACGTGCTCCGGTCATCCCGAGCACAACCGCCGGACCCTGGCGGGGCACGCGTCGTTGCTCGCACCTGGCGGTGCTCGAACTCCTGCCGCTCGCTACGCTCCCGCCAGTCGTTCACCGCACCCCCTCCCTCGCGTTCCCCTCCCGCACCAGCCGGGCATAACACCCCTCGCACCTAACGGTGCTCATGCTCCGGTTCTGCGAACCGTCGCACCTCGCAGAGGCTCGTCTGCGCCTCCCGCGAGCGGTAGACCGCCTTTCCCGTATCGCAGAGATCGCACCGGCCGAGCTCGACCTTCACCCGGAGAAACTCCCGGTGATCGAGGACCCCCGATAGGGGCTCTTGCGGCATGGGCCCTCGCCTTGCATCTCTTTTCAGCGTAGTACAGCCGGCGATGCCAGCCGGAGGGCGACTGAATGGCGTCTGATTGATGTTTCCGCCCCGTGATACCGGTATCCCGGGACCGGTTCCGGCATTGTGGGTTTCACACGCACCCGCAGACGCACTCACCACGGAGCCGGTACCGGGGACTGTGGGTATGTTCTGCTGTACTTCAGTACTGAAAGGGAGACGCCTCTCTCTATCGGTACAAAGATCGGCCAATTCAACGTCGTTTTGAGCCGCTTGATCGTTGCACCCGGTGCTGGAATCCTGCGGTAACCCTGCTGCAATGTCGAAACCGCCAGTGCTCCCGCTCAAGTCTGGTGGCCCCCCCGGGTTATCGGGACCACCATCCCGGTCCCCATCCAGCCAGACCCCGCCGCCATGGGCCCAGCGCCGGTAGACAGCGCAGTCGAAGGAGAAGAGGTGCTCCCGCCGCCGCATCGCGTATCCTTCCACATCCTCGGTGACCATCGTATCGAAGAAACTGACCGCCGGGCATTTCTCAAGGAGACCGGAGTAGGCCGTCCCCCGGCTCGTATAGCCGTGGAGGATACGATAGGTCTGGTGGTAGGAGAGCCCGAGCGCCTCCTGGAGCATCTTGATCGTGAACTGCTCCCAGCCCATCGTCGCCACCGTCGCGAGCGCTGCGGCCTCGTTCTTCGTCGTCTTCGTCTCCTGCCCCCCGGTCTCGCCGTTGATCGCCGCATAGACCCGGGCCGCCGCCGTGAAGTCGTCCAGGTTTGCCCTGATGCCTCCATCATACGCCTCTCTCTGGAAGCGGTGGATGAGGGCGGAGGCCTTGATCAGGTCAAAGAGGATACCCGGGTTGCGACGGTTCGTGGTCGCTGAGAACTGCACGCTCCGGGCATACGGGATAGAGACGTGCGTGCGAATCCCCTTGAGGATCTGCCAGATCTCCCGGCAGATCACGAGATCGGGGTCCTCGCCGTCGCCGCCGTCCTCCCTCACCTCCCGCTCCTTCATGTACCGGAGCACCCGCTCGTCCTGTTCGAGGGAGTCATCGATCCAGACCGTGAGCATCCGGTTCGCCACCTGGTCGTCCCCGGCGTCCTCGACCTTCGCGAGCCACCAGACGCACCGCTCCGGGATGCGGCAGATCTGGAGTTTCCGGTCGGTGGTCACCGTCTGGTGCTCGATGCTCACCCGGAAGTTCGCGGTTGCGGCCTTGAGAACTTCCTGCAGGTCATCAGAGAGCGAGACATCATCAAAGAGGAAGACGGTCCCGGGTTGCAGGCTGCCGTTGTAGTAGAGGGCCTTATCCGAGACCGTGCCGGCGAGGCGGTACTCCTCCGGGACCTGCTGGAGCATGGTGGTGCAGGCGTGGC
>NZ_DAOSET010000069.1:0-10474 GCF_035363275.1 Methanoculleus sp.
TTTAGGAATATCCTCGTGCACCAGTACCTCAGCGTCAATCCCCTGCGGGTCTGGAATGTCATCGAACAATATCTCCCCCTCCTTACGGGGACAGTCGCCCGGATGCTCGAAGAGATCGGAGATGGATAAGCCTTCACCAGCGACGAAAGAGGTTGGTGCGTTCGAGTCATCGGTCCCGGCAGGAGTGAAGGTGTTCGACAGCGCGTAGATCACGACCACGTTCGCCGGACAAGCATCGCAGGAAACCTGACGCCGTCCTACAATAGGGAGGATGCCGGGAAATGCATCGGGGACGCGGACTCGATCTGCAGCGCCGCGAGGCAAGCGCTCTCTTTGTGATCGAGCAGGTCAGGGACCTTGCCCGGGGGACGCGTCTCCGCCGTCATCCTGCACGGGTCGTTTGCCCGCGGCGGCTTCCACGAGGGGAACGATCTCGCCCCGGGACGTTCACGAGCGGTCCTACAAAACCGGGCGGCAGCCGCCCTCGATCCGACCGATCTGCTGCACCGACGAAGAGTTCGCCGAACCGGAGCGCGAACCCGTTCATCCTCCTGGCACTTGCCGAAGGCGTCCGGGTGTAGGCACGGACCCCGACGATCGGACTCCCCCCGGATAGTTCCACGGCGTCGGTTGCGATCGACCCGGCGAACAGAGGCTATTCACAGAGCACCCTCCGATCCCCATCGAAATACATCTGATAGCGCTGGCACTGACTATTAGTCATGACCCCGGCTGTCATCATCGATAAAAAGAAAATCAGTATAATCCGTATCTGCTGTGCGCCTGGTTCACTCCCATCACATCATCTATGAGGACCCGCTTGTTTTCGTCATCAATACGATAGAATACGGTGTGTGTCATCGATATGTGAAGGCGGTACGTGCGTTTCTTAGAACCCTTGAGGAGTTTCTTGTTGCATCGCCTGGTTATCGTTTTCAGGAACTCTCCAAGGCATAAAGAGATGACCTCTTTCACATGTGCCAGGTCTTTTTTCGGTATTTGTGATAGGTATTTGAGCGCTTCCTCACTGAAGATCAGTTCATACACCCTTGAATACCTCTTCGAAGGTGTAAAACTTAGATTTCTTCTCGATGTTATCTAGATCGGCGTCCAGTTTTTCAACATCCCAATTTTCATCGTTGACCATCTGAGATATCACATCATCGTATGTCATGTTCCCCTTCTTCAGCTTCTTCAGCTTCTCCTGGGTCGCACGGCTGACACGGATACTCACCATATCGGAATTATCTGGACTTGCGCTCTGAGTCATAGATAGTGATGATCGCTGCAACGGTATTATGTTTCTGCCGGTGCCGTGGGTGCCGAAGCTGTGGACCGTGAGGGCTATTCGCCTCAGGGGGTGGCGGCTCGCGGGGAGGAGTCTTCCCCTCCCCTGTTTTGCGCAACGATCCGCACTAACCATCAACCCCACCCGCACCCTCAGTGCTCGAACTCCTGCCGTTCGGCAGTCGTTCCTCTCCCCTCAGGGGCGGGGCAGTCATGGCATAAGCGACGTTCCGGAACGTCCGGAACTCGAGCACCACCAGGTGCGCAGCCCGAGGAAAAGCCGTACCCCGGACGGCATGCAAGCGAGAACACCCGCAGGGGATCGCAGACTACCAGGTGGCTCGGGGGGCACCACCCAGACGATCAGCCCGGGTCCGTATGGCCGCGAGGAAAAACCATCCGCACAAGCGACCCCCGACCCCGCCGAAATATAGTTAAGAGCGCTGATGATGACTACCAGTCATGACCCCGGCTGTCACCATCGATGAACGCTATCATGTTCGCCCCGGCATGCCTCGACTGCACGCGGTCGGCTGGTGGTGCCCCATGGGTGGGTCATTTCGGACCTATGTGCAGAGCCGGATTGAGGGGGAAGCGATCGTTCGTGCCGGTCGGGTGGTGCTGCGTCGCGTGCCGGCTAACGAGCTGGGATTGACCTATCGGTTTCGCAGTTTTTGCGACACATCAATATTTCCGATAGACGTTGCTCCGGTTGCCGACATCGATCACGGCAATAACCATCACATTGTCCTCGAACACAAGAGTGATCCGGTACTGTCCCACACGAAAAGAATACAACGGACTATTCGGATGTCCTTTCAGTTTTTTGGCGTACAGGCGAGGGTACGGCTCGTCTGCCAGGGCGTCGAGTTCGTCCTTGATTCGTTGGGCATCAAGGTCCGGGAGTTTATTGAGTTTCCGCTCGGCCTCTGGCAGGAGGTGAAGCCGCCAGATCATTTAAGGCCACGTTCCCGAGCATACTCTTCGAAGGGGCGACCCCGACCGGCCCGCATGTCCGCAATGCTTTCTTCGATCTCCTGCAGGGTCTCTTCAGAGAGCGGTTCCGGATCGAAGAACGCGTCCAGGATACGATTGAGTGTCTCGTCATAACTCTCCCGAGGATGCGTTTTCAGGGTATCCAGGCGGGACTTGGTCTCGGGTTGGAGCTGGATCGTCGTTGCCATAACTACCCATAGGTTACCATAAGGCATAAAGATTTTGTCAGGGCTCCGTTCAAAATAACGGGCTGAGGATTCCCGCGACTTGAGTCGTGGGAGGAATCGGCCCTCCACATATCCCGATACACGTTCACCTCGCGGCGGTATTCTTTATGCCGGGCGAGCGCCAATCGAGACGGTGTATGCAATCGGCGACTAAGTTGCGGTTTTTTGCGTCTCCCGACGAACGACTGCTGCTGTTCGCCACGATGGAGCGGTACAATGCGGCCTCGCCGGTTGCCTTTTCTGAGGGGCAGTTCTCTGACCGTGGGCTCCAGGCCAGACGGTATCATCGTATCCGGGGGACCTCCGGGCTCTCGGCACAGATGACCCTTCTTGCCCTCCGCAAGGTTGCCGGGAGTTATCGGAGCACCCGGGAGGCGATCAAGGAGCAGAACAAGATGCTCGCCGCTCTCGGCAAACCCCAAAAGTCTCTCACCGAGATCTCGTTCCGGGAGCACAGGGCCATCTGTTACGATGCCCGGGTACTCTCCCTCGGTCGGGACCGGGTAAGCATTTTGACGCTGGACGGCCGGATCAACCTCCGGTACAGGAGGCGGTCTCTGAATGAGACCGCCGAAACCCTCCATAACCTCCTCGCGGGCGAGGCCGGCCTGCCGGATGGTCGCTCGCAATATCCCTCTCCCGGGTTCTTCTCTCTGATGGACAATGATACTTCTTCCATCAGAATGCTGCAGAATGATGTGACTGCCCCTCTGCCGGGTAAAAACCCATATCGTCTACCGGGATCAACCGGCGCGATCCAAGGCCAACCCCTAACCGGCAAAACCTCATATCCCCTGATGGCAAAGAACTATCATCGGCAAGTCCCGGAGGCGATCGCTGGTGAAAGAATATCAATCCATCAAACCGCAAGTTCTGGCCCTCCTTGAGCGTGAGCTTCAGGTCCTCCGAGAGAAATAGATATTGAAACAATCGGTATCTTCGGCTCCGTGTCGCGTGGGGAGGATACACCGGAATCAGATCTGGATATCATATACTCATTCTGCCCGGAAATGGACACGTATGACAATCTATTGGATTTAGGGGACTTTCTTGAGGACCTCTTTCAGAGGAAAGTAGATCTGGTCTCCGTTGAGTGGATGAGTGAGAGGTTCCGTGCTAGCGTGATGGCGGAGGCTGTTTCCTGTGCACGCGAGCGAGGTACGGCATGACCGGGTTGCGGTTGCGATCGGCCGTATACGGGAGGGAAACCATCCCCATAGCAGCCCCGGGTTCCATCGAAACACGTTGCGCTGGAACTGGCGGTGACTACCGGCCATGACCCCGACCGTCACCCTCGATGAACTCTATCTCGAGATCAAGAAGATCCAGGAGACAATGGTCCGGCGGGAAGATCTCGATGCCCTCCTCGATACCATCGAGATCTCGAGCGATCCCGAGACGATGGCGATGATACAAAAGAGCGAGGAAGATATCGCTGCCGGACGATTCCGAGAGATCTCTTCGATAGACGACCTTTTCAGCGAGTGATGGAATGGACGATCCCGAGGATCGACACGTTTGACGAGAGCCTCTCAAAACAAACAAAGAATGGATAACCGACCCGGAAAAGGCTCCAACGCTTAAAACAGGAAGTAGAAGGTCATAAGCCGGGTTAATTCACATCTCTCCCTTTCGCTCGGCCTCCTCGACGTTTTTTTGATTGAGCGCCATATACTCTGCAAGCGACTCATAAAATTGCCGGGTCATCCGTATCTGGAAAAGAAACACCCTTTTCACCTCCGGAATACTGAGGTTTCCTTCGTTATCGACCTTCGGCTCAATGACGTCACAGAAAAAGTCGATGGATCCGGCCTGGGCGTTCAGCCAGGTATAAGCCCCGTCTATACTGATAACCCTATAATCCGGCGCCTTCTCTGCGATAATGTGAACATTCCCGTCTTCTGGCATAATTACGCACCTACCGCCGTCGGGAGTCTTGGTTTGGCTGCACCCCTGATAGCGGACGATCTACCGTGTTGAGACCCCCCAAGTACATGCGATGCGGGATTCATGGGTGACGTGACTACCTGCCTGTGCTCAGGCGAACTCGTGCTGTAAGCAGGCGGTGCATTTCTTTTTGGGGGAATAACCAGATCGAACATGGCGTTGTAAAAATTTTGACCGAGCATCGATAATTCGTAATAGGACCTGGCGTTATCATCTGCGTCTTTGAGGCTTTTAGCACGTTTATAGACAATTCCGCCTGCAACAAGCGATTTCAAAATTCTATCGATCTGAGATGGATTCATATCGAACAAATCCCTCAACTCGCTGAAACTCATTCTCTCGTTTTGAAGAAGAGCAGCGTAGACAGCCCATTTTTCATTCGCGTCCAGGTTTTGCACCAATTCCCTGGCCTGCACGGGAATTTTATTGAGATAGGTATCAACCACTTCCTGATCCATCGTCTCAGCACCTCACCCCGGGTTTAGAACCTGTAACTTATTATATCTTTATATCAGCAAAGTTACATTTTTTAAACTAACTGCCTTAATGGTTTGTAGGGGACTATGATAGTAACGTATGATACCTCCGGACAATCGCAGTAGAGAGGAGGAATACACTACATTTTTTAAAGACGGTTCAGATTGGTATTTTCGGTTACTTCTCTCAATCCCGCATAGATGACCTGGCGAGAGTCAAAGAATCTTTGACAAAGCGTGGATTGAACGTAAAAATGTCGATAAACCTGCATGAAGCGTTTCCAAGACGACCAGATGAGACCTATGCAGGATACTCCCTTCGGATCAGCGAAACGCTATACAATTCAAGTAAAATATATATTTTCGTTCTTATTCCGCCCGCCGAAAGAGAAACAAGACTGCTCGATTCCGTCGGGATGGAATACGGCTGGTGCTATCGAGATAGAAAACCACATGTTGCGACGTTCATAAGAAAAGGAACCAATCTGGCAACATTACCTCAAGGGGCACTTGATAGTATGAGGCCTACATGGACCGTAGATAGCTACAACAAAATTGACGATATCTTTGCTACTGCAATAGCATACTGCGAATCCGCTATTCGGGAGATGTTCTCCAGAGTCAATTGAGCCTGTTGCTTCGCCGTATGCTCTCCGTGACAACAATGAACCTCTCCGGGCGGTCGCTTTCCGCCTTCCTGGATGAGGAACCCGATCTCTATACCGCGAGAGATGCCAGGGCCGCGTGCCGGCGAACGGGGTACTAAGGTATATCTACACAGAGGGCGAAATTACACCGTAACGCACCAAAGCCTGCGAGGATGGTGATAACATGGCCCAGAAGATTGAATTAGGCCTCTACCTGGAAGGCGACGACGCCCGCCGCTTTGAGGAGTACATGGCGGATCCCGACCGGTACGACACCCCGGAAGGGCGGGAGATGACCACGGTCGGGTACGTGCTCACGGAGAGGAACTGGTAAAATCCATCCGCTGACACCTCTCGGCTCCGACCTATTTTTAAGCGATTGAGATGCCCTCCAGAAACCTCCCGGCAACCCCGGACGCCAAACTACCAAAGATACCCCTATCGGACATATCTTTCGAGCACCTCGCCTCAGATCACGACCTCCTGTCTTTTTCCTGCAGGCAACAGGAACTGAACGACTACCTGACCGCCGACGCGCTGAAAAATCAGGATGCTCATGTTGCTGTTACCTATCTCGCCATCTACGACGGAACGTGTGTAGGCTATTTTTCAATCTTAAACGACAGTATCATCAAGAAGGACATCGATCCTGAGGACGATAAAGAGTGGTATACCCACTCTTATTATCCTGCAATCAAGATCGCCCCTACACACCAGGATTACGAAGGAAGAGACATTGGGCGAGCCATGTTAACCGCGATACGGTCGATAGCGACGGAAGTATCGAGACACTCAGGATGTTGCGTTCTCACCGTCGATGCCAAACCCGATGCCGAATCATTTTACGAGAGGTTTGGATTTCACAGAGCTTTGAAAACCAGGAAGAAGAACACCATACCAATGTATCGCTGCAACATATTCTGAGATCCCGGGTAGGATCACGTCATGAGGGTTTCACGGCATAGAGAGGCCTTAGCATCCCCTGTATTGCAGGTAAGTCGTTTCCTCAGGCCCCCTCACCCCGGCGGCGGAGCGGACGAAGATTGATAGTTCCTGCACCCCATACAGAGGTAAGGAGGTCACAGCAGTTGAGTGCAGAGCGCTATGTCGTCGATGAACACGGCAACCGGGTCGCAGTCATTCTCCCCCTGCAGGAGTACGAGCAAATGCAGGAAGACCTTCACGACCTCGCCGTTGTAGCGGAGCGGCGCGACGAGCCGGCCATAGAGTTCAGCGAGTCCAGGAAGCGGTACAAGCGGTAATGGCGGGATGCGCGATCCGCATCAAGGCAAGCGTCAAGAGAGATATCGTGGCATTGCCGCACGATATAGTTGCGATGGACCGCAGCACCGGAGTTCGAGCACAGAAGGTGCGAGCGACGACTGTCGGAACGACAGGAGTTCGAGAAGCCGTCAGGCTTCGAAGCCGCGCATTCTCCAGAGTATAGAGGCTCTCTCCGAGACGCCCCTGCCGTTGTGCGCAAGTTAAGCGGCGGCAAGAGCATCTCTACCGGATCCGCGTGGGGGACTATCGGATCATATACGCCGTACACCACGCGGAGCAGGAGGTTATCATCCTCTACATCCGCCATCGTCGCAGTGCCTACCGTGGATTGTGATCTCAAGAACTCGTGGGCCCGGAGGGGAGACCGGGGCGATGATGAACCTCTCCGGGCGGTCGTTCTCCGCCTTCCTGAACGACGAGCCTCTATACCATAGGGGACATGAGAATCATTAATAGTTCCCAAAGACCATGATCACCAAGAGGGGTACAGGAGGCGGTCTTTGAATGGCAAAAACACTGAAAGTCCTGTTTGACGGCTCGGTCTTCCGGCCGTCCGGTCCCGTCGACCTCGAGGCGGGGAAGAAATACACCATTACGGTACAGCTCGCCCCGGAGGAGCCTGACAAGGATCCCGCTTTCGACATCGCGTCGCTTGCCGTAGATACCCATATCTCCGACCTTGCAGAGGAGCACGACCACTATCTGTACGGATCGCCAAAACGGGTTGCTCATGAGTAATGACAGGTGTTTTGTCGATTCGGCTTGCTGGATCGCTCTCCTGAACAAACACGACAATCTCCATAAAACCGCCGAAACCATTTACAAAGACCGAATGGAGGCAGGATCCGAGTTCGTCACCACGTCCTCCGTACTCGTCGAGACATCCAACGCTCTCTGTCATCCCGCATTCAAACCGTCCGTCATCGCATTTCGCCGCCGCCTTGAATCGTCACCCCGGGTAGAGATTGTCTTTGTCAATCCCGACCTATGGGTGAAAGGATGGAGTATCTACGAGACACGGCTGGATAAAGCCTGGAGTCTTACTGATTGCATCTCCCTTGCAGTCATGAAGGAACAGGGGCTCTCCGATGCCCTGACCGGTGACCGGCATTTTGTCCAGGCCGGCTACCGAGCTCTGTTCGTCGACGACTGAGGATGGCCGGATAGAAGCAGTCGAACGGGGGAGCCGGCGCACGTATACCTTCAGCGACAAAAGGGGCGCGAATATGCAGGAAACGGAGAGAGATCTCGACAGCGCCTATATTACCCGGACAAGCATCGCAGG
The DNA here is from genome assembly GCF_035363275.1 of Methanoculleus sp. Classification (NCBI taxonomy): domain Archaea; kingdom Methanobacteriati; phylum Methanobacteriota; class Methanomicrobia; order Methanomicrobiales; family Methanomicrobiaceae; genus Methanoculleus; species Methanoculleus sp. The sequence continues at coordinate 8,150 of NZ_DAOSET010000069.1, forward strand.
AAACCTGACGCCGTCCTACGATAAGGAGAATGCCGAGGAGTGCATCGAACACGCGGACTCGATCTGCAGTGCCGCGAGACAAGCGCTCTCTTTGTGATCGAGCAGGTCCGGGACCTTGCCCGGGGCGCGCCGACACGTCTCCGCCGTCATCCTGCAAAGGCTGTTCTCCCCGGCGACTTCCACGAGGGAAGCGATGTCGTCGGGGACGTTCGCAAGCGGTTCCACGAGGCCGGGCGGCTCGATCTCCCGGTCGAACCGATCTGCTGCACCGGGGAAGAGTTCGCCGGTCCGGAGCCCTAACCCGTTCATCCGGGAGGGCGTCCGGGTGTAAGCAGGAACACACAAGCTTCCCGATACGTTGCACTGCTGAGCCTCTCGATTTGCGGTCTCCGCGGTGCACCCCGGTGACCGTGAGAGTGCCTCCGGCGCCAGTCGACGACCGGCTCAGCGTACCACCGTCCCTCGATCGCTTCCCTGACGTTCTCCAGCCTCTCCTTGACCGTCTCGCCCGGGATGCAGCGTCCCGAAAGCGCCGGACCCCACCGTCCCGGGTGTCGCGACGACGAGACCCGGTCAACCTGCACGCCCCGTTCTAAATTAAGCAAACTTAACATAGAAGGCGATCCACCACTCTAAGTAAACAAAAGTTAACTTAGAAAACACTCATCTCACAGGTGCACCATGCAAGAGAGTCGATCCGGGAATTTTGTTCACCAAAAAGGTGGCTACAACGCATTTATACCAAAGAGCCTCCCACCCGACCCGCCGATCGTGTACGATGAAACACTACAGTACCTCCTCTCGGAGGCCGACCGGGCGCTTGCAAGGCTCGACGGCATAGCGGTGACGCTCCCCAACCCCGACCTGTTCATCGCCATGTACATGAAGAAAGAGGCGCTGCTGAGCTCACAGATCGAGGGGACAGAGGCCTCGCTCAAAGGGGTCCTGGAGTTCGAGGCGAACCTCAAACCGACGGAGAACATCAACGATCTCCGTGAGGTCGTCAACTACCTGCGGGCCATGGACAGCGGGCTGGAACAACTCAAAAATGCTCCGATATCCCTGGATCTCATCAGGGACATCCACTGCATCCTGATCAAAGGGACGCGGGGTTCGGATCGGGAGCCGGGCAACTTCCGGACCGTCCAGAATTACATAGCTCGATCGGGGGCAACCTCGATCCGGGAAGCCGTCTTCGTGCCGCCACCCCCAGAACGCATTGAAGCCCTGATGCAGGACCTCGAAGCCTTCATCCTCGAAAAAGGCTCTATACCGCCGCTCATCAAGATCGCTCTCATTCACGCCCAGTTCGAGACCATTCACCCGTTCCTGGACGGAAACGGCCGTATGGGGCGGCTGCTCATAACGTTTTACCTCTGCGGGAAAGGGATCCTTGCAAAACCGCTCCTGTACCTGAGCATTTATCTCAAAAGACACCGGGAGGAGTACTACCGGATCTTGAACGAGATCCGGACAGATGGAGCATGGGAGGCATGGCTCCGGTTTTTCCTGCAGGGAATCATCGAGGTCTCAAACGAGTCGATCGCGTCGGCACGGGAGATCATCCGCCTGAAAGATAGTGTCATCGATACGCTCCTCCAGCACGACATCGGTGGGGCGAACGCCGTAAAACTGGTGTACGCACTCTTCGATGAACCGATCATCACCACGCGGGAAGCAGCGGAGGTGCTCGGGGTGAGCGGGCCTACGGCATACCAGTTGATCGGGAAACTGGAGGAGATCGGCATCTTAAAGGAGATCACCGGGAGGCAGCGGTTCAAAAAGTACATGTTCACGGATTACGTCTCGATCATCGAGCAGGGGACTCGACCGCGCCCTGGAAGTTGAGATCCCACCAGAGTGCCGGATCTTTCGGGAGGGATACGCCTGCCCGATAGCGATGCCGGCCGGATTCCATACTGGTGAGCGCGATGCTGATACGGAGCCGGCAGATAGCCTCCTGCTCCCGGGAATCTTCACGAGTAAGCTCCCACTAAGTAAAGAAAACTTAACGTAGACGGGGGAAGCCCACTCTACGTAAACAAAGCTTAACGTAGAGGAACCCCGGCGGGTGGCCCGGGCATCCCGTGGGGACCCTCCGGATCAAGACCACCGCCCCACGAAACCGCCCGATTCCCCCCACCCCTCCGGAAGGGGAATACCACAGTTTCAATAGAATTATCACCCGTAGAGCCGAAAAATGATCAGGATGGCGGGTGCGAAGAAATACCATGCGGCGGCCGTGCTCGCAGCCTGGCTCATCATCGTCGCCTTCTTCATGGTCCTGAACCGCACGCTCGACCTCGAGGTCTTCTTCGTCCTCGC
>NZ_DAOSET010000070.1:0-10146 GCF_035363275.1 Methanoculleus sp.
ACATCGCCGTCCTGATCGCCCGCCTGGTGGCGGCGGCCGGATGGCCGACGGAGAGCGACGAGGAGTGAGGAGATACGAGATTCCTGAGATAAAACCCCCTTTCCGAGATCTGGACAATTAAAACTACGAAAAATCTCGTAGCTAAAGCAAGATATTTATTTTCACCGAAACAAGAGATGATTGATACTTATGCGAGGAAAGACAGCACTTCTGGGGATCGCCCTGATGGTCCTCTGCGCCGCGGTGATCGGCAACGTCACCGCACAGTTGCCTGAGGAATCCACAGACAAATTGATCCACGTCTCCGGCACCGGTAAGGTGACGACCACGCCCGACCAGGCTATCATCCTCTTCGCGGTCGAGACCGAGAACGCCGACGTTACGACGGCGCAGCAGGAGAACGCCCGGAGGATGGACACCGTAATCAACGCCTTAAAGAACGCCGGCATCCCGGCGAAGGATATCAAGACCGCCGGCTACAACATCATCCCGGTGACCGAGAACAACAACCGGCCCCTTTCCACCGACTCGGGGGTCCCCGATCTGAGGATCCAGTTCTACCGCGTCATCAACACCGTTGAGGTCACGTTAAACGATGTGGACCGTGCCGGCGAGATCGTCGACCTTGCAGTCGAAAACGGCGCAAACCGGGTCGACCGGTTCGCGTTCACCCTGAGCGACGCCAAGCAGCAGCAGTTCCGGTCGCAGGCCCTGACCGCCGCTGTGGCGCAGGCACGGGGCGACGCAGACGCGGTCGTCGCAGCGCTCGGCAAGACTATCATCGATGTCAAAGAGGTCAACGTCGGGAACAACTACATCCCGATGGTCTACGACGGCCGCCTCATGAGCATGGAGAAGGCCGCGGGAAGCGCCGCCCCGACCCCGCTTGAGGCCGGCGAGATCGACGTGACCGCGAGCGTCTCGATCTCCTACATCATCTCCTGACCTCCTGATAACCCATTTTTCTGCAGGTCCGGGGTGCTCCGAACCCCGGACCCGGCCTCCCGCCATCCGGCCTGCCCCATCGGGAAGCATCATCGTTTGTGAGGAGAGACCGGAGAGGTGGAGTCTCTTCCGATGCCCACCATCACCGAAGTCTACAACAACATCCCCTGCCGCGAGGGCCTCACGCCCGACTGGGGGTTCTCCTGCCTGGTAGAGGAGGCAGGGCTGCTCTTCGATACCGGGGAACGCGGCGACATCCTCCTCGCAAACATGCAGGCGCTCGGCATCGACCCTGCGGCCATCCGGCACCTCGTCCTCTCCCACGACCACCACGACCACATCGGCGGCCTTAAGGCGGTTCTCGCCCGGAACCCGGCGATTGAGGTCATCGTCCACGACGCCTTCTCGGCAAAGACGCTTTCGCTGGTCCGGGAGTACACGGACCCCCGTATCGTCGGGGAGTGGGCCGAGATCGCCGACGGCATCGCCGTGACCGGCCCGCTCGGGACCGCTATCCCCGAACAGTCGCTCGCGATCACCGTTTCGGGCGGCTACCTGGTCGTCACCGGGTGCGCACACCCGCACATCAGCAGAATCATCGAGAAGGTCTCGGAGGTTGGGCCGGTATGGGGCGTCATCGGCGGGCTGCACACCGTCACCGGCGAAGATGTCGAGGCCCTCGCCGGGGTGGCGCACCTCTCGGCGTCCCACTGCACCGACAGAATCGGAGAACTCGCGGAGCGGTATCCGGCCTCCTTCCGGCCGGGCGGGGTCGGGCAGGTGCACCGGATCTAAAAAAAAGAGATTACTCCTCCCTCTCGTTCTTCCCGGCCGCCCGGGTCCGCACCTCGAGCCCGTCCGCAAACGTGAGGGTCCGCTGCGGGAAGGGCATCTCGATGCCGTTCGCTTCGAGCGCCTGCTTGATCTTCCACAGAAGGTCCGTCCGGACGTCCCACCAGTTCCGGGCCGGCGCCCAGATGTAGGCGGTCAGGTTGACGCTGTTGTCACCGAGGTTGTCGACGAAGACCGAGGGCGCGGGACTCTTCAGGGCGAAGGGGTGGGTCGCAATGACCTCTTTCGCGATCCGGATCGCCGCATCGGCGTCGTCCTCGTACCGGATGCCGATCTGGTACTCGAACCGCCGGGCGGCGTTGTGGACGTAGTTCGTGATGTTCGAGGTGAAGACCGTCTCGTTCGGGATCCGGATGTAGAGCCCGTCGTAGGTCTTGATGACGGTCGAGAGGACGCGGACATCCTCGACACTCCCGCTGACGTCCGACACGTTGATATTGTCGCCGATCTTGATCGGGTGCTCGAACATGAGGAAGAGCCCGGAGATCAGGTTCGAGACAACGCTCTGACTCGCAAAACCGATGACGAGACCGGCGATTCCCCCGGCCACCAGGAGGCCGGAGAGATCGAAGTGGAGCTGCGGGAGAGCGATGACGAACGCCCAGAGAATGATAACGTAGTAGACCAGTTTTGTGAGCAATTCGCGCTCGTTCTTGGGCAGCCGCTCCAGGAGGGCTCTCCTGACGTTCGTCGAGACAACCCTCGCGACAGTTACGCCGATGATGAGGATAACGGCGAAATACAGAAGGTTCTCGACGGTGATATTCCCGATGCCGATGGGGATCTCGAAGATCTCGGTCACGTTGAAGCTCATGACAGCCCCCACTCCATCAGGTATCCCCGGTTGATCACCGGGATCTTGCGGGCCGTGTAGAGCTCGACGGACTTCACCATCCCCGGCCGGAGGGGCGCGTCGACGAAGTCCGTCTCCGCCAGGTTCGCACTGAGAATGTTCATCGTGGCGGTTGCCGCCACGAAGTCGCCGTAGAAGATCTTCATGTCGGTGCTGTCAAAGACGGCCCGCGAGACCTCTACCCACTCGTGGGATGCGTTATGGATGGAGAGTTCCATAACCCCCTCGCAGAAAGACTCGACCGGGGGGAGCTCCGGGTAGACCGCACTCGTATACCACCGGGCAATGACCCCGCTCGTCGGTGACCCGTAGAGCGTGTACTTCTGACTGCCGGGAGCGAAGACGTCCAGTACCTCCATATCCTTTGCAGATTCGACGAACACGCCGATCTCGACGGGAAACTTCAGGTAGACCGTCTGGGTGGCGCCGGGCTCGATGACCATCGGGGAGAACTCCATCAGGAGGTAGTTCGTGATCTCCGTCGGGAGGTTGACCGGTTCCACCGGGTTGATGATCACCTCGCCCGTCTCCGAGACCAGGATCCGCTCGAACGGCTCTCCTTTGCACCTCCGGCGGTAGATCCGGAGACCGTTAACTCTCTCCGTTTCCACCAGAATCTCACCGCATTCACGGTGAAATGTGCCAGTATAACGCCCGAACATCATCTATAATCTGCAAATACTCAAATATTAACTTACGTAATAATCCGGGACGCCGGCTTTCGCGTCCCCGGAGCCGATCCGGAATGACGATGTTGCCCGGCCCACAAGCCTTAAATCTGCACCAAATTGATCTATTGCGCCAACCGCTCACAATCTGCCCGGAAAGGATCTAGCAAGGCATAAATAACAAATCCGCCAGGCAGTATATTTTACAGGGAATAAATAGACACTCTTTTAAACGACGCTCCCAGACACTTTTTCCACGTGTTTATCCCGGTCCCTGCCGAGACCCCGTCCTTGAGCAATTGATCGTGAAGGGACGGGGGCTGATCCCCCAGGACCGGAAGCGGCAATAAACAGGGGAGCCTGTACCCCCAGCGCAGAGGAACCCTCCCGGAGATCCTGAGGAGGTGGCCTTTTCGCGGCTTTACGGGGACGAGAGCCGTCCCCGGGTGATGCGTATGAAGATGAATCAGGAAAGAGTCAGCGGACCCATGAATCGCAGCCAGATACCCGTGAGTATCTTCGAGCATCTCCAGCAACCGGCACTCGTTCTCGACTGCGAGGGGCGGGTGGTCGTCTGGAACGACAGCATGGAGCGGTACACCGGCATCCCGGCAGGGGAGATCGTGGGAGAAGGAGGGTATGCGCACGGGAAAGCGCTCTTCGGCGAGAGGTGCCCGACGCTTGCAGACTGCATCCTGGAATGCAGCGATGCCGGGAGCAACTACCGCCGGGTCTCCCACGACAGCAAAGGACTGCTCGCCGGCTCAAGGATTACGCCGGCATCCGGCAGGGAGATTCTCTGTACGGCCGCTCCCCTCTACGACGCCGCCGGCAGGCAGGTCGGTGCGGTCGAGACCATCCGGGATGTGCCGGACGAATCCTCCCGGGCGGCAGAAGAGCAGGTCCGGGTCCTGGCGAGCGCTCTCTCTGCTATGGTCTTCACGCTCGACCGGGAGGGCATCTTCACCCGGTTCTTCTGGAGCGGCGCCCGGGAGATGGGCATAGACCCGAAGACCATCGTGGGCGAGACGCCCCGTGTCCTCCTCCCGGCCGAGGAGGCGGAGTCCCTGGTAGGGGTTGCGCGCCGGGTCATCGAGGCAGGTGCGGTCGTATCGGAGACCCGGACGTTTGAGTGGCGCGGCGACCAGAGGTCGTTTGAGGTCACCGTCCACCCCCTGCACGACTCCGCCGGGAGGATCACGGCTGCCACCGGAGTCGCCCGGGAGATCACCAGGGACCTTCTGCGTGACCGGGCCCTTCAGGAGGCCAACCGGCGTTCCAGCCTCTACCTCGACCTGCTCGGCAACGACATCTACAACACCAGCATGGTCGCGGCAACGATCATCGAGATGCTCCGGGAACGGCTCGCCGGCGAGGAGGCGGAACTCGCGCAGAGGGTCAAGAACACGGTTGAGCAGGGGATCAACGTCATCAAGAACGTCGAACTCCTGACCACGCTCAACACCCACCACGTCCGCTTAGAGCCGGTCGACCTGGACAGTATCATTCACGGCCAGGTACGGCGCTACGCAGGCATCGACATACGCTACACGAGGGAGAGCCACATGGTCTGGGCAAACCCTCTCCTGGAACACGTCATCTCCAACCTGATCAGCAACAGCATCAAGTTCGGCGGCATGAAGGTGCGGATCGATATATCCGTCATCGAGACCGGGGACAGTGTGACGCTGACGGTCGCCGACACCGGTATCGGCATACCGGACCATTTAAAACCCAACATCTTCGACCGGTTCAGCCGCGAGGGCAAACCCGCCTCAGGGAGCCGGGGTCTTGGCCTGCACATCGTCAAGACCCTCGCCAACCAGTATGGCGGACGGGTCTGGGCGGCGGACCGGGTGCCCGGAAAACCGGAGGAAGGGGCGGCAATAAAAGTGATCCTGCAGAAGTGCTAGCCCCCTCCCCGCCGGGGGTACTCAGATATATATCCTTCCGGCGACTATATCCTACCGCATCATTCCCATCGGGGACTGCTTCAATGATACGAACAATATGCTTTAAAGAACGACGATACATCGAAGAGTTGAGAATTCTTACCAGAGCAACCGCGCTGGACTGCATCATCGACGAACGCTTCGACCGCGTGATCTACCTCATAAAAGAGGGAGATATGGGTCTCGCTATCGGTCGGAAGGGCGGCAACATCAGGAAGATGCAACGGGTCCTCGGGAAACGTATAGAGATGGTGGAATATTCTCCCGAGATCGAAAATTTCGCAAAAAACGTCTTTAAACCGGCCGAAGTCGTCGGCGTCAGGAGAGAAGACGACGGAAGACTCACGGTCCAGATCAAGAAGGGTGATCTCGGTATCGCCATCGGGAAAGGCGGGTGCACCATCGAGAAGGCACGGCTCCTCCTCTCCCGCTACTTCGATACGGAGCTCGGCGAGGTGCTCGCGGGAGGTGACGATCATGCGTGACTGGACCGTCCTCGAAGAGGTCTGGACGGTCATAGAGGACCGGGCCGAGCACCCGTCGGCCGAAAGTTACGTCAGTTCCGTCCTGACCCACCGGAAAGGTATCGACAAATCCCTTGAAAAGGTCGGTGAAGAGGCGGTCGAGTTCATCCTGGCCGCAAAGAACCAGGTCCCGGAGAGGACGGTCTCCGAGGCGGCCGACCTCCTCTTCCACTTCCTGGTGGCACTCCGGGCATCAGGCACCGATGTGGCGGATGTGCTCGACGAACTCGCCGCCCGCCGTAAATAGGCTCGTTTCGGGAAGAGACCTCTCTCCCTGCCTTGCCGGTCAGAGGTAGTCCTTCAGGTCTACCATCCGGGGCAGGTCGTCCTTCTTCACTGCTGCGGACTCTACGACCGTATCCTCGATCATGATGGGCGCACGGTAACGCAGAGCGATGGCTATCCCGTCGCTCGGCCGGCAGTCCATGACCTCGGTGCGCGAACCCTGTCTGAGGAGAAGTTTGGCGTAAAAGACCCCCTCCTCCAGGGAGTCGATGTGCAGGGCGTCGAGAGCAATCTCGAAGTTCCGGAAGACCTCAACGATGAGGTCGTGGGTGATGGGGCGGGGCAGCATCTCACTATTCAGAGCGTTACTTATCGAGATCGCTTCCCAGAGCCCGACGTATATGGGGATTGTGCTGTCGCCCCCGGCATCCAGGACGACAGTCGGTGCCGCTCCCATCTCGCTCACCGACATGAAGACACCCTGGACCCTGCAACGTTGAGTCGTCATGTGATCACGTGACATCAGCCTTATCGGGTTTAAACCTTGGGGTACATCACTGCTTTTTTGCGCGGGCAAGGATCTCGCGCCGCACGATGATGAGACTCGACAACAGGCCGAGGAGGATATTCAAGTAGTAGAGGATCAGCCGCCAGAGGAGGACAAAGATGCCCACGATCGACGACGGAACGAAGAGACTGTAGAGCGACGTGGCGCCGAGCTCCGCAACACCCGAACTCCCGGGCGTGAGCGGGATCATCATGATGACGGCGAGGACGAGCTGGACGACGAACGACTCGACGAAGAACGCCGGCTGGCCAAGACCCACGAGGAGCAGCGACGCGATGGCGAACTCCGAGAGCCAGAAGAGCAGGGTGAAGAACATCCCCCACACGAGGCCGCTTCTGCCGTGGTTCACGAACTTGACAAGACCCGCGTTGAAGTTGTCCACCTCCCGGTCGATCGCGTCGAGCAGGCTCTCGAGCCTCTTTAAGCGCCAGCGCCGGTCAATCCATCGTGACATCCATTTGAGGGCCCGTTTGAGGTGGTCCGGGTTCTTCACCGAGTAGACGAAGATCAGGACGAAGAGGGTGACGAAGATCCAGGTGGCGTACATGATCAGGCTCAGGCCGCTGAACCCCGAACTGATACTGCTCCAGTACCTGCCGAGGAAGAGCATGGCGAAGGCCCCGAGCGCCCCGAGGGCAACCCCGTCCAGGATCCGTTCCATGACGACGACGGCGGTCGCGTCCCCGACCGGGACGTTCGCCCGGTAGAGTTCGTGAACCCGGACCGGCTCGCCGCCCGCCTGCGACGGGGTGACCGCCGCGACGAGCATGTTCGCCAGCACCAGGTTGAAACTGTGGAGAAATCCCACCCGGTAGCCGAGCGACCGCGACATCAGCTGGATGCGGAGCGCCCAGAAAACGAGCGAGACGATATGGAGAAGGGCCGCAAGGGCCAGGTAAAGCGGGTTGACGCGGCTGAGGTACTCGATCGTCATCTCATCGACGGTGAAGTAGAGGACCCCGGCCAGGACAAGGACGCTAAAACTGATCGAGACGAGCAGCCACTTCCACTGAGACCTCTTCATGCACTGCGCTCCCGGGCGTGGTGGTGCGGATGTTAGAGACCGACCCTCAAACCCCGATTGACTCACGCGGATCTTCCGCGGATCTTCGGGTAATTCCGAAAAAAATACCCGAATTGAACTAATAACGTATCGTGCGGCTACTATTTAACGATGGGTTTATCGAGATCGATAGAATCCGGGATCCCCCGGGCAGGGGCGATTCCGCGCACCGGGTATCTCCCGGGCCGGGCAGGGCGCCTCTGCGGGAAAACTCCTCATACCGTGAAGAGACTCCGATCGCCGGTGATCCCGAGAAACCCCACACGGATGCCGGCATCGAGCCAGGCGTAGCCGTAGCTGAGGCGGGCGAGAGCGCCGACCAGGTCGCCCGCTTCAAAGTGCTCGACGCCGTCCGTATACCAGGAGTGCGCCACGGAACAGAGCGCCTCAGCCCCGGGAGAGAGCGGGCTCGCCTCGTCCGGCGCTGCACGGACCGCCGCAAGAGCATCCAGAAGCATCCGCCGGTAGCGGCGGGTCTTCTCGTCCAGGTGGGCGCTCTCTGAATCCGGTATGCACGCGTCCACGAGATCCGGAGGATGAGCGGCGAGCGGCTCGAGCAGCCCGATCCGCGAGCCCGCGTCAAGCCAGCCGAGCCCGTAGGCAAAGGCCGCGAGCGCGTTCACCGGGTCGCCCGTTCTCAGAAATATCCCGCCGTCGCTCTCGTAGGCCGCCGTCATCTCGACCACCTCCTCCGCCGCCCGGTAAAGGAACGTCCCCTCCGGAACGGCGATCCGGGTCCGGCGGAGAGCCGCAAGAAAGAGGACACCGTACTCCTCAAGGGTCATAGGCCGGCAAAGATCTCCAGGTACTCGCGCTCCATGGGGTGGAGGTCGGCCGGCACGACCAGGATATGGAGCGGGGGTCCGAAATCCGTCGCTTTGAGTCTCGCACCGGACCCGGCACGGACTACCGGGCTCTCCGACCCCGCCCGGGCGATACCCACGTAGAGCGCGGGCGGCTCGATGCCGCGGTTCTCCGCCATCTCCTCGAGAAGGGCGACCGCCTCCGGGATGCGCATGTAACGGTCTTTCTGGATGTCGAGGTAGACGAGCGTATGCAGGTTGAGCGCGAGGTTTGCTGCAACCGTCTCGACGGGGGCCGTCGGGAACCAGCCTTTTGCCGGGAACGGCACCGAACACGACTTCCCGAACCGGTAGTTCTGGAGACCCGAGAGGCCCGAGACCGCGCTCGATATCGACGAGGCGTGGATGATGGAGGTGGCAACACCGGCAGCGGCCGCCCGCATCCGCAGGTCGGCGTGCGTCGTCGAGACCATGGGGTCTCCCCCGGTCAGGAACGCCACCCGGCCTTCCGCGGCACGCTCGAGGATCTCGCGGGGGTCCTGCTCGACGTCCTCCCGCCCGAGCACCCGGATCTCCTTGCCGAAGAACGCCTCCATCCGGGGAACGTCCGTCCCCATCAGCCGCGACGTATACGATTCCAGGTAGACGACATCGGCTTTCCGGACGCATTCGAGGCCTTTTAACGATATATCACCGAGGTCGTAGAGCCCCAGGCCCACAAACGTCAGCATCGCCGGTCCGCTCCGGGAGCAAGTCTCATCATCATCCCTCAATCGTCAGTGCTCCGTCATCGTAGAGGTAACGGATCCAGGGGGTCGTCCTGCCGCGGATGCCGACGACGCGGAAGTCCCGCTCCACCGGCTGCCTTCCGTCATCCGTCCTCACCTCGACGACCATGTTCATCAACTGCTTGATCGTGGCTATGGTTCTCTCGTCAAACGACTCCCTGTTGAGGACGTAGACGCCGACCCCCTCGAGTTTCTTCACCCGGTTCGTGATGACATGGAGAAACTTGAAGGTCACCTCCAGCCGCGCGTAGAGGAGGAGTGTCGAGACCGAGTTGATGCAGAGCCGGACCGGCGGAGGCATCGGCCCCGGCGGATCGGCCATCACTCCTTCCTTCCACATATCCTCGACCATCCTTGAGAACTTGATCCCCATGCTGGTCAGGTCAAGAGGGCTCGTGACGAACTTCGCCTTCGTCGTGTCCCGCAAGGTCGGCACCGACGTCTTCGTGACCGCATCGATGAACCCGACGTGGTTCATAACCGCCCCCTGCCTCCTGAACGCACCCGCGACATCGGCGGCACGCTCGTCGGTCGTGATCGCAACCGTCCATTCTCCGGGCAGAGGGCAGGCTATCCTGTACGCGAGGTGTTCCGCGTAGGCCAGGGGCGGCGCCAGGATAAGGATGTTCGTGGCAGCCCGCAGGCCCCCGAACTCCCTGTCGATCAGAGGGATGCCGGTTTTGTAGAGATACATGAGTGTACACCACTTATGAGAGAACGCGGAACATAAGGCCTCCGACGAGGAGACCGAGGGCAACCGTGTAGAATGTGATGGCAAGCGTTATCCGTGAGCCGACCTCACGCAGGAGGACCGTGATCGTAGCAAGGCAGGGGACGAAGAGGACGGTCACGATCGCAAAGATGTACAGCTGGAGAGACGAGAGGACCGCCCCGAGGTCGGCGGT
>NZ_DAOSET010000071.1:0-4007 GCF_035363275.1 Methanoculleus sp.
TGCCCCCGCCCGGATTTGAACCGGGGACAACCAGATCTTCAGTCTGGCGCTCTCCCAGTCTGAGCTACAGGGGCTCCTGCCTTACAGTGTTGTAAGTTGTCCCTAATAAATCCTGTGCCTCTGGATGCGCCACCTCCCCTGCGCCGGGCGGCGGGACGGCACGGGGCTCAAGACCGCCTGTTTATCACGTCGTACACCGATATATGAACAATGGACCGGAGCGATAAAAAGCCGGATGCCCGGGGCGCAAATCTTATGCAGGCACTCTCCGGGCGGACGGTGACCGTCGTGCATCTCACCCACAACGACCTCGACGCCGTCGGGAGCGACGCCATTCACCGGAGGAAGTACGGAGAGGTCTTCACCGTCTGGTCTCCGGTCGGCAGGTTCCTCTCACTCCTCGACGCCGTGGCCGGCTCGCCCGGACGGGGCGACCTCCTCAGCATATCGGATATCGGCTACCAGCAGGGCGTGGAGCAGCGGCTCGCCAAAGCGCGGTCGAACGGGTGGCGGATCGAGTGGCGGGACCACCACCGCTGGAAGGATGAGGAGATCCGTGCCGTCGAGAAGAAGACGAACTTTCTCCATGTCGATGTCGGCACCTGCGCGACCGGGATCGTCGCACGCGACCTTGCCGCAGGCGATCCGGTGGCGGAGGAGATCGCGCGGGTCGTCTGCGACTACGACCTCTGGAAACACCAGGATCCCCGGTCGAAGGTCCTCGGTCAGGTGGTGATGCAGAAGGGCTTCCGGGAGTACGTCCGGGACAACCTCGTCGGGGGCACGATCCTTGATCCGAAGATCGAGAGCGAGTACGAACGGATCGTCCGCGAGATGGAGCGCGACATTAAAAAGAGCCTCCGGCACACCACTATCATCGAGAACGGCCGGTACCGGACAGCCTTCGCCCCCCTCTATGGCTACCCGAGCGAGACCGCCCACGCCATCCGCGACGAACTCAAAACCGATATCGAGGTGGTCGTCTCCGCAAACGGCCGGTTCTCGATCCGCTCCGTCCCCCCGGTCAGCCACCTCATCGCCCGGGAGTTCTCCGGCGGCGGCCACCCCCACGCGGCCGGGGGCACGTTTCAATTCAGTTTCTTTGATCGCCTCCTCTTCTGGCTTGTCAAGCGGAACCGGCATTACCGCAGCCTCGCAGAGACAGCGGAGTCTATCGAGGGATGAACGCCCGGTCGACGAGGCTCTTCCAGTACTCCGTGCAGCCGTCCTCGCAGTAGCCGCCGACAACGAGCATATCCGGGTCGGCGAACGCGGCGGCGACCGCAAGGTCTTCCTTCTTCGGGTCGAGCAGGATGAGTCTCCTGACCCGGAACCGCTCCATCAGGTCCTCTGCCCGGGAGAGGTCCTCTGCCGGGAGGATGAGGTCGCCCTGGTACTCGAGCAGCAGTTCCAGATCGAACTCTCCCGGGCTCCGGGGGAAGAAGAGAACCTTCCGGCCGGCAAGTACCTCGAGTTCGATCGGGTCTGCCCGATCCGCGACCAGAACGTGCCCCTTCACACCGAGATCGCGCATCTCCCGTGCGAGCCGGGCATACGCGGTCGCGATCGTCTCGGAGAACTCCTCCTCGTCTTCTATGTAGCCGTCCCGAAATCCGAGCATGTGGGGAGCCGGGAGGGAGAACCAGACATCTTTGCGCCTTGCCCGGACGGAGCGTGCATCTGCGGCCACGGCAGACGGGTCGATCCCCGGCTCGTTGACGAGCATCCCGTCCTCCATACCGAGGAAGGCTCCCCGCCACCGCTCGCCGTAGAAGAGACCTCCGGTGGCCGGCACTGCCACGCCTTCCTGCGTCGCGAGCGACTGCTCGAGCCGGTAGGTGGTGAGGTCCGCTTCCTCCCCCCGCTTCCCTTTCAGCCACTCCGCGATCTCCTGAATCGTGGGCGTCCCGACTTCAGAGCCGAAGGACCGAACCGGTATTGAAATCAGTCGTGCCATACGCTGGTATCTTTATTAGCATCGTGACCAGAGTAGATAAGGATGAGTGGTAAGCCGTTGCTGGTAACGTGTGGGCTCCCGTACACGAACGGTCCCTGCCATATCGGGCATCTGAGGACCTACGTGCCGGCGGACTTTTATGTGCGGTATATGCGCCGGTCCGGGGAGGAAGTTGTCTTTGTCTGCGGTTCCGACAACCACGGAACGCCGATCGTGATCAGCGCCGAGCAGGAGGGCTCGACCCCACGCGCCCTCTCGGAGCGCTATCACGAGCACTTCTACGAGACGTTCCGGCGGATGGATGTCGTCTTCGACCGGTTCGGGATGACGGACGATGCCATGAACCACGAGACCACTCAATCGATCGTCGAGCGGCTCATCGAGAATGGCTACGTCTACGCTAAGACCATCAGCCAGAGTTACTGCCCGCAGTGCGAGCGGTTCCTCCCCGACCGCTATGTGGAGGGGATCTGTCCCCACTGCGGAGCGGTCGCCCGGGGCGACGAGTGCGACCAGGGGTGCGGGCAGCACCTGGAGCCCGGCGAGATCAAGGATGCGGTCTGCAAGGTCTGCGGCGGGAAGGCGGAGTACCGGGAGCAGGAGCACTACTTCTTCAAGCTCTCGGCCTTCCGCGACTTCCTCCTCGAGTACCTCCCGGACCTCCGGGGCACGTCCACCGCCCGGAATTACGCCCTTGGGTGGGTGAAGGAGCTCCTGCACGACTGGTGCATCACCCGGACGCTCGACTGGGGCGTGAAGTTCCCCGGAAGCGATGACCTGGTTGTTTACGTCTGGGTCGACGCGCCTATCGGTTACATATCGTTCACGAAGGAGTGGGCAGAAGCGGCGGGCGCCGACTGGAAGGACTACTGGTGCGGCGACGAGACTCGTGTCACGCACTTCATCGGCGGGGACATCATCTACCACCACTGCATCTTCTGGCCGGCACTCCTCAAGGGGGCGGGATACGGCCTCCCGCACGCGGTGGTCGCGAGCGGGATGGTCACGATCGAGGGGAGGAAGTTCTCAAAGTCCCGCGGCTATGTCGTCTGGACGAACGACGACTACCTGGATAAGGGCCTCCCGGCGGACTACCTCCGCTACTACCTCCTCTCCTACACGAACCATACGAAGGAACTCGACTTCTCCTGGAAGGTCTACGCCGAGCGGGTGAACAACGAGATCGTCGGGACGCTCGGGAACTTCATCTACCGGACGATGTACTTCGCCGAGAAGGAGTTCTCGGGTGTTCCCGACCTCGCGCCCCGGCCGGCGGTCGTCGAGGAGATCGAGCGGTCGCTCTCCGTCATCGACGCCCTGATGCGGGACTATGACTTCAAGAACGCCGTCGATGCGATGATGGCGCTTGCGTCGTTCGGGAACGTCTACATCCAGAACAACGCCCCCTGGAAGCTGATCAAGGAGGACCCGGCCGCGGCGGAGCAGGTGATCGCCGACTGCCTCCAGATTGTGAAAGCGCTCGCTCTCGTCTTCGAGCCCCTGATGCCCGATGCGATGCAGCGGGCCTGGACGATGCTCGGCTACGACGACGATCTCGCGGCCCACCCCATCGCGGAGGCCACGGCGCCGCTCGGCGCCCGTCCACTCGAAAAGCCCTCCACCCTCTTTACGAAGATCGAGAAGGAGCAGATCGCCGACCTTGATGCGACCCTCAACCTGCGGGTCGAGAAGGCAAATGCGGCCGCCGAACCGAAGATGCCCACCGTCTCCATCGAGGAGTTCGGCAACCTCGATATCCGGACGGCGACGGTGATCTCGGCCGAGCCGATCAAGGGCTCGAAGAAGCTCTACAAACTCATCGTCGACCTCGGCGGCGAGAAGCGGCAGGTCGTCAGCGGTATCGCCCAGTTCTACAAGCCGGAGGAGCTGGTGGGCAAAGACGTGGCGCTGATCGCAAATCTCGCGCCGGCAAAGATCTTCGGGGTCGAGAGCCGGGGGATGATCCTCGCCGCCGGGGACGAGGCCTCCCTCCTGGTCCCCCTCCGGCCGGTCAGTCCGGGGACGAAGGTCCGTTGATCGGGACGACCCG
>NZ_DAOSET010000071.1:4107-9147 GCF_035363275.1 Methanoculleus sp.
GACGACCCGCCACTCGCCGTCGGGCGAGAACGGCCGGACGCCGGGATGGTAGGCGGCTGAAAAGACTATATTGGGCTCATCGGTGATCCAGTAGCCGGATGCGGCCGGGTCGTCTGTAAGGAGACAAAAGATGTATGCAGCCCTTCCGTCAGCGAGGGTTGCGTTCCCGAGTATCGCGGTCTCCACGTTATGGAGAACTCCGTCGGGGTCGGTGAGGTAGACCCGGCACTCCGTGAAGTTGATCGTGCTCCCTGTTATCCGTATCACCGGCGTCCCGGCATGGCTGGCGACGGCCTCCACCGGGGAGGCGGGAGAGACCCCGGGGACCGTGATCCTTGCTGTCTCGCCGGACAGGAGGAGAACTCCGGCGACGACGGTCATCATCACTGTGGCTATGATGATGGCACAGACCGTCGCCGTTCCGGTGGAGATGGGGCCCCGTTTCACGAGCAGCCATTGGGCACCATCTTATATTTGAAACTGTGGGTGCTGTGGGGGAGGGCGAGGAGATAGCAGGGGCGTGTTTTAGAAAAATCAATGGAATTAGTCCGGATGTCCTAGAGGCGGTCGAGCGCCTCTCTCCCGGTCATGCCGACGGCGACCCCGCGCTCGCATGCATACCGGTTCGCCCCCTTGATCTCGCCGCGGAGGAGGTCCTCGATGGTCTCGATCGAGGATGCGCTTCCTGCGGGTTTGACACGGGCTGCGGGGTATCCGAACTTCTCAAGCGCATCGACGTCGAACGCGCCGCAACCGACCATCCCTGCATCGGTCACCACCGCCACGAGGTTTACCGGGCCGAGGGGGGATGACGTACCCGTCGGCGTCTTTGCCGGTCAGCCTGACCGTTTCGTGCTGCATGGGATGTCGTTGGCCGTCTGCCGTCATCAACTTCGTGGTTCCGGCCGGGGGGTGCGTTAGCAGGAATCTTTGCATTGACTGGGCAGGTTCTATCGCGTGCAGCGAGGAGTATTCCATGGACCGGATGCCTGTATTTCTCTTACGGCGAACAACTCACAAATCCGACGGGCCTGGGGGGATTCGAACCCCCGACGTCCGGGTTAGAAGCCCGGCGCTATGTCCTGGCTAAGCCACAGACCCTCCTGGTTCCCATACATTTTGGCGGTCCGGGGATATTAACTCTTTGAGGGGCCGGCTGTGTGCACACCTTGCGGTGCTCGAGCTCCGGCTCTTCGGCCCGTCGCACCGAAAAAGAAAGGTGTATCAGCCGGCCCGGTAACACGCCGACCTGATGATCTCGACCTTGGTTGGATCTCCCCACTTCCGCCCTTCCACGTCGCGGGCGATGGTCGTTCCCCGGAACTGGACCTTGATCCGGGCCGACATCCGCTCCCGCTCCTCGAAGAAGAACGGGTTGACGAACTCGATCCGTTTCATGCTGATGTTGAGGACGAGGAGGTCTACCATAATCCCCGCATCTCCGGGCGAGAGGTCTTCCTCGTTGACCGACGTCATGAAGATGCACTCCCCCGGGGCGGTCTCGGTCAGCGAGATGATGTTGTGGGCGCTGCTCAACTCGAGAGTGCGGGCCTTGCCGCTCTTGAGTTCAGCAATGACTGCCGGCGATATTCCTGTTAATGCTGTGTGCTTCATGGCCAATCACCCGTACATCGGCAACTGCTCTCTTCTCGGGGTGGCCTCGGTCTTCTGCACCTGCTCGGAGATCTGGGCCATGGCCGCCTCGATCTCCACCGCCTGTTCGAGTAGTGGGTTGATGTCCAGGCTGATGTTGTAGATCTTGTTTAAGACCTCGATCGTGGCCGCGGAAGACCGTGGATCGGGGGTGTTCACTGTCTCCCCGAGAAGCCCGAGCCCCGGTATGCCTCGTGTCTTGCACTCCGTGAGGATGCTTGCCGCGATGCCGGAGAGGCTCCCCATCGGGAGGATGATCGTCTCTTCTTCAAGACGCTGCAAGATCTCACGAGTGGTAGCGACTCCAAAGACCCTCTTCTCCGGCTCGTTCGTGATGATCCCCGCAATCGTGGTGATCTCCTTGATATCAAACCGGGTGAGCCAGTCCATGATGCCGTTCGCCACCTCGTAGCAGATCATCGGGTGGATGGGGACGTCGGAGATGACCGCGGCGAGGTTATCCTTCTCGTAGAGGCGTACGGGCGCGTTGATCACGCCCTTTGTCATGAGAGCGACCGGCGGAAAGTATTTGCTGGTGATTGTCCCGATCTGCTCGAAGTCCATCTGTTCAACGAGGTACTGCAAGGCAATACTCCCGACGAGTCCGCTGCCGGGGAACCCGATCAACACCGTTTTTTCGGCGCCGGCAAGCGCTCTGGATATGACCTTTATATCATCCATGGAACCAACCACTCAACCTCGGATTAGTTTAACATAGTTGGCTGTCCCTTAAAAATATTATGCAGGAATACCAGATCAAGCGCGGATACACGAAATCTCTTGCGGAATCCATGATTCAGGGTCTTCGCGACCAGTTCGGGACCGAACCCGCGGCATCGGGTGACGGCCACTACACAGTCACTTACGGAGCGCTTCGTCGTCTTGAAGTCTGGTCCGGTGCAGGGGGAAAGACCCTGATCGTTGATACCGAGGCAAACAAAGATGCCGATGATGAGACGATCATCGACACCAACCGCCGGTTCCGGAACTACCTCCAGCAGGTGACCGGGTATACGGCAAAAGAGCGGGCGAAGAAGGCGCAGCAGGCCCTGAAAGGAAAGGAATAGCCGGTTCCTTCTCTTCGGCCCGGTATGACTTCTTTTTTTGCGGGCTCTACAACCTGTTGTTGTGTTACTTCTCACCTGTCCATCTTCTTTCCGGGTTTTCGTGCCGGGAGTGCGGCACAGGTTCTCTGCACCAGTTCCTTCAAGAACTCACGGTCGTCCAGCTCGTCGATCAGGAAGTACGGTCTGGCACCTTCGTATGGGGGTGCGGTCTCGCCGTCCGGCATGAACTCCTTCCCGGCCTCCGTGATCTTGACAAAGAACTGGTTGTTGCAGACACAGGCGAAGAACTTCCCATTGCAGTAAACCCCGTATTCCCCGAACATCTTCCTGTAGGTGATGACCCCGGCATCGCCGAGCTGTTCGGCCACGAACTCCACGAACTCCGGCGTCGACGCCATACGGACTCACCTCGCCTCCCTGCACCAGGTTCTGCACTGTTCGATCCTTCTCCCGCCGTCGCCCTGGTTCGCGTCGAACGCGAACGCTACCAGCTGTTCGCAGGGAAACACATCACACCTGCCGCAGTTCTCGATCCCCTTCGCCTCGCAGCAGACTTTCAGGGGGCAACTCTCACCCCAGAACGGCTTGTCGATCGCTTTACATCCCTTGCAGCCCGCCTTTGCCCGGTATCCGCACTTCCCGCAGAGTATCCCGCACCTTGACTCGATCATCTCTCCACACTCTGCCTCTCTGCATCCCTGCGGACAGTCCGCCGGAGACGCACACTGGCGTATTCACGGTCTCCGGGCAGGTGGATTTACTTGATCCCTGCAGGGCGAAAGTGAATCGAAGGCCGGCAGGCGTCTCTGAAGAAAAAAGAGGGTACTATTCTATCACAATCGCCGGCTTGAAGGGCAGGGCCCCCGACGCCTTCGGGTGCGTGCTCGCTTCGGCGTTCTGGACCGTCACCGGCACGCCGAACTCATGCTCCAGGAACGAGCGAGCGCCCTCGAGGACTGCCTGTTCGTCGAGGCTGGAGGCCGCGAACTGCTTCACGAGTTCGGGCGGGAGTTTCAGGACGAGCTTCGTGATCTGCTTCGCCGCATCCGTCGCCTCGCGGCCGCGCTTGCGCATTCCATCGTTCTGCATGATCTCGCGCATCACCCTCGTCTTGTCGGCCGAGGCCGCGATGATCCGGAAGGCCTCGTGTTTCCAGGCGGGGGCGACGAAGAGGCTGATGGACGCGGGCTCCATCGGGATGAGTTTCACGATCGACTCGATATCTTCGACCGTCCGTGCGAGGAGTTCCTCGGCAAGTTCGATCTCCGGATTGACCCGGCACTCGTCCACCTCCGGCCAGGGGGCAAAGGAGACCATGCCTTCCCCGCCGATATCGCTCCAGAGCGACTCGCAGGTGAAGGGGATGATGGGGGCGAGCAGCCGCACCCATGTGCGGCAGAGATCCTGCATCACGGCCCCGCCGGTTGCGCCCTCGGGAAGGCGGCGACGGTACCACTTCAGGTCGGCCTCCACGCCGAAGAACGCTTCCTGCAGTGCCTGCCGGGTCTGGAACGAGTCGAGTGCAGTGGTCGTGCTCTCGATGCGGCGCTGAAGCCTGCTCGCGAGCCAGGCATCGATATCGGAGGCGTCTTGGACCCCTCTAGCTTCATCGACCGTGTTCCAGAACCGCTCGATCTGCTTTCTTGTCGACGAGACGAGTTCGTTTCGCCAGTCAAAATCCTGCCAGGGTTCCGCGCTCCCGACAAGGAACATCCTGACGGTATCGGCACCGAACTCCTCCACGGCGTCCTCGAGCAGGAAGACGTTTCCTTTGCTCGAAGACATCTTCGCCCCGTTCAAGAGGCCCATCCCGAAGACCACCATGCCCCTCGGCTGCAGTTCCGCCGGGAAGACGGCCCGGTGGTGGAAGAGCTGGAACGTGAGGTGGTTTGAGATGAGGTCCTTAGCCGAGAACCGGTAGTCGTAGGGGTACCAGTAGAGGAACTCGCTCCTGAGGCGGTCGAGAGTCTCCCGGTCAACGGTCTCGGGGTTCCCCTCGCCCTTGAAGATGTACTCGAAGACCTCCGGGGTCAGGTTCTCCGGCGGGATGGCTTTTAAGTGGTGGGCGATCGTGTAGTAGGCCATGTAGACTGTCGAGTCCGAGAGCGGCTCGATGATCCAGGTCGGGTCCCAGGGGAGTTTCGTGCCGAGCCCCACCCGCCGGGTGCAGGCCCAGTCCTTCAGCCAGTCGACCGTCCGGTCGAACTCGGTTCGCACCTCGGGCGGGACGAGCGCCATCTGCTCGAGCTGGGTCTTCACCTGCTCCTTCCAGCACGGGTCGCTGTACTCCAGGAACCACTGGTCGTGGAGGATCTTCACA
>NZ_DAOSET010000072.1:0-8702 GCF_035363275.1 Methanoculleus sp.
CCCGCCGACCTCGCCGCCGGCGCGACCACCGCCCTCGTCGGCATCCCGCAGGCAATGGGATTCGCCCTCGTCGCCGGAATCAACCCCCTCTACGGCCTCTACACCGCCGCGTTCTCGACGGCGATCGCCGCGTTCCTCACCGGCTCCTCCTACCTCAAGGTGATGCTCTCAAACGTCCTCGCGGTCTCGATCTACTCCGTCCTCGCCCCGGTCCCCGAGGCCGACGTCCCGGCCACCCTCTTTGTCCTGACCCTCCTCGTCGGGATCTTCCAGCTCGGCTTCGGACTCATCCGGGCCGGCAGCCTGACCCGGTTCATCTCCAACGCCGTCCTCACCGGGTTCGTCACCGGGGCTGCGCTCCTCATCGTCCTCGGGCAGCTCGGGAACCTCACCGGCTACGAACTCCCGAGGGACGCAATCCAGATCCTCGCCATGCTCGACCTCATCCTTCATGCGGGCGAGATCCGGCCAGATGCACTCGCGGTCGGTCTCCTCACGATCGCGCTCGTCATCGTCATCCGCCGCGTACCGCACCTCAGCTCCGTCGCCCTCCTCCTTCCGCTCATCGTCGCCACCCTCCTCGTCCGGGCCGCGTTCCCGGGCGTCGCGCTCGTCGGCGACATCGCCGCCATCCCCGCCGGCCTCCCGGCCCTCATCCTCCCCGACATCGCCCTCGCC
This sequence comes from Methanoculleus sp., assembly GCF_035363275.1. Classification (NCBI taxonomy): domain Archaea; kingdom Methanobacteriati; phylum Methanobacteriota; class Methanomicrobia; order Methanomicrobiales; family Methanomicrobiaceae; genus Methanoculleus; species Methanoculleus sp. Next base: position 679 of record NZ_DAOSET010000072.1, read on the forward strand.
CCCGACCTGCTCATCCCGTCGCTCGCGCTTGCCATCATCGGGCTCGTCATGGCCGTCGGGGTCACGGAAGCGATCCCGGAACGCGACGGGACCATCGCCGACGTGAACCGGGACTTTACCGGACAGGGAGTCACGAACATCGTCTGCAGTTTCCTCCAGTGCGCACCCTCGGCCGGCTCGCTCTCCGCGACAGCATTGAACGTCAGCGCGGGGGCAGAGACCCGGACGGCGAACCTCATCTCGGGCGTCATCGTCGGGGCCGTCATCATCGTTGCAGGACCGCTCGCAGAACAGATCCCGCTCCCGGCGCTTGCCGGCATCCTGATCCTCATCGGGGCCGAACTCCTCTACCGGCCCCACGAGATCGCCTGCATCTGCAGGTACTCCCGCTCCGGGCGCTGGGCGATGGCCGCCACCTTCATCTCCACCCAGGTCCTCCCGCTCCAGTACAGCATCTACATCGGCGTCCTCCTCTCGCTCGCCCTCTACCTGCTCACCTCCACCCGCGAGGCCTCCGTCATCCGCCTCGTCCCGGTGGACGGCGGGATGTTCCGCGAAGAGCCCCCGCCCGTCCGGCTCCCCGCGGGCCGGATCACCATTCTCACCGTCTCCGGCAGCGTCTACTTCGCCACCCTTCGGGCTATCGAACGGTCGCTCCCCTCCCCGGAAGGGGCAGAAGGCGCCGTCGTGGTCCTGGCCCTCCGGGGGAGGGTCGAGGCCGGGACCGGGCTCTTCCGGATGCTGGAACGCTACGCCCGGCGGCTCCGCGCCCACAACAACCGGCTCGTCCTCGCCGAGGTCGACCCCCGGCTCCTCGGGGGTCTGGAGGAGACCGGGGCGAGCGCCGCCATCGGCCGCGGGAACATATTCGTCGCAACCCCGGTCATCGGGGAGGCGCTCCGGGAGGCGATCCGGGCGGCGGAAGCCGGGGAGTGAGACCCGGCCGGAAAAACTCTATCTCGTCGGGCGCCCAACCCCTCCCGATGGATATGACCGGCGAGCGCCTCTCCCCCCCTGCCCGCATCGCGATAGTCGGGGCTGCGGTCGTCATCGTCCTCGCAGGGCTTCAGGCGGCCACAGAGATCGTCAGCCCGCTCCTCGTCGCCGTCTTCTTCGCCATGATCACCGCGCCCGTCATGACGTGGCTGACCCGCCGGGGAGTGCCCCCGGTCCTCGCCGCCGGGATGGTGGTCGTGGGGCTCATCGGGGTCCTCACCGGGGTGATCGCCTTCCTCGGTGCGGCCCTCACCGGGTTCGTCCGCTCGCTGCCGCAGTACCAGGCGAGCCTCGACGAACAGATCGCCGTCTTCCAGTCCCTCCTCTCCGAATACGGCATCACCCCGGGCGTCATCCAGATCGGAGACTACATCGACCAGGGGTTCGTCTTCCAGCAGGTCGCCGGGATCGCCCGGCAGGTCGGGTCCATCACCGTCGACGCCTTCATCGTCTTCGTCGGGATAGGGTTCCTCCTCCTCGAAGCGCCCCGGATCGCGGCCGTCATCAGGCAGCGCCTGGGGGCGGAGAGCTCCCCCTACCGGCACCTTGCGCAGTCCGGCCGGCTCCTCATCGACTACGTCGTCGTCAGGACGAAGGTGAACCTGATCACCGGTGTCGGGACCGGGCTCTTCCTCGCCGTCCTCGGGGTCGACTTCGCGGTGCTCTGGGGCTTTATCGCCTTCGTCCTGAGTTACGTCCCCTACATCGGGCTCGTCGTCGCCGCGATCCCGCCCACGCTCCTCGCCCTCATCGAGTTCGGGCCGGCCGGGGCCGTGGCCGTCATCGCCGCCGTCGCCCTCATCGATGCCGCCGCGGAAAACCTCGTCCTCCCCAGAATGGCCGGGCGGGACCTCAACCTCTCGCCGTTCGTCGTCCTCTTCTCCGTCGTCTTCTGGGGCCTCATCTTCGGAGCGGTCGGGGTCTTCCTCGCCATCCCCCTGACGATCGCGGTGAAGCTCTTCCTCGAGAGCTGGGACGAGACCCGGTGGATCGGGGAACTGCTGGGAGCCGGGGAGCAGCGGAGGTAGGGTTTATATACGCCGGGGTGATACCCCCGGCGCATGTCACCTGAAAGGAGAGAGCCATGAGCGACCTGGTCGCCATCGCCTACGACGGCGAAGAGACCGCGTTCCGTGTCAGGGACCGGCTCGTTCAACTGACAAAGGAGCACATCATCGAACTGGAGGACCTGGTGGTCGTCGTCCACCGGCGGGACGGCAAGACCGAGATCAAGCAGGCGACCAACCTCGCCGGCATGGGAGCACTCTCCGGCGCCTTCTGGGGACTCCTGATCGGCCTGATCTTCTTCGCCCCCATCTTCGGGCTCGCCATCGGCGCGATCACCGGGGCGCTCGCCGGGCGCTTCTCCGATTACGGGATCGACGACAACTTCATCAAAGAGGTCGCGGAGAACGTCGGGCCGGGCAACTCCGCGGTCTTCCTGCTTATCAAGAAGATGACGCCGGATAAGGTGGTCGGCGCCATCAAGGACTACGGCGGCCGCGTCATCCGGACGTCGCTCTCGGAGACGGAAGAGACAAATCTCCGCGACGCCTTCGGCGCCGGAAAGGCCGAAATTCCGCCGCCCGCCGTGTAAGCGGTGTGGCAGCCTTCACTCTTTTCCGGCACCCCGCCATAAGGTGTTTACCGGCCGCCGCCCAACACGATCTCATGCAGAGACCCGCCGGGCTCTACCTCGCCTGCCTCTTCCAGGTCCTCATCGCCGCAAACATCCTCATAGCGTTCTCGCTCGGCGAATACTCGCAGGTCTTCGGCGGCGTTGTCGGGCTTTGCCTGACGCTGGTCCCCGCCGTCGTCACCCGCCGGTGGAGCATCACCCTCCCCTGGCAGATCAACCTTCTCATCGCCTTCCTGCTCTACCTCCATGTCGCCGGCGAGATCCAGGGATTCTACCTGATGTACTACCCCTACTACGACAAGATCGCCCACCTCATCGCGGGGATAACCGTCTCGATCCTCGCCTTCGTCATCGTCCTCCTGCTCGACCGGTTCAGCCGACTGAATCTCTCCCGGTGGATGATCGTCGGGTTCATCGTCATCGCTGCAATGGCGATGGAGGGGTTCTGGGAGATCTACGAGTGGCTCTTCGACACCTTCCTCGGGACCAACCTCCAGCATGGTCTTGACGATACCATGCTCGATATGATCTTCGTCCTCATCGGGTCGGTCGCCGTCGCACTCGCCGGGAACCGCTACCTCGCGGAGTACTCGAAGGAGGAGATCGCCGGGAGGCTGGTGGCCCCGGAACCCGGCCGCGAAGAGCCCCCGACCGGGTGATGACCGGAACCTTTTTCCCGTCCTCCCCGGAGAGGGGGGCGCCATGCTTGAACGGATGGAGACGGGTGCGGAGAACGTCGTCGGATTCCGGTTCGACGGCGAGCTGACGGAGAAGGACTACACCGGGACGCTACTCCCGGCGCTTGAAGGGGCGGGAACAACCCACCCGGTCCTCCGGATGCTCTTTCATATCGTGAACTTCCACGGCTGGAAGGCGCACGGGCACTGGGAGTCCCTCAAGACCTCGCCGTGGATCGGGAAGGTCGACCGGATCGCGGTCGTCGGCGGCGAGAAGTGGGAAGAGTGGATGAGCCACCTGCCGGGGCTCTTCGTGGGATTCGTCGGGATCGACGCGCGCTACTTCACCGAAGGCCACCTGGACGCCGCGATCGACTGGCTGCGGGAGCCGCTCGCCGTCGAGGAGACCGCACCGGGGGTGGGATAGGGGGGGCGGGCAACCCTTTTTCATCCCGGGCAACCTACCGGTGATCAGACAGACAGCACATGCACTATTATAAAGATATCATATTCGAAAAACCCCTGCCGAAAGAGATCCGGCGGCTCGGGCTCCTCCCGGCAGACCTCCACGTTCACACACGCCACTCCGACTCGGCCACCCGGGTGCGGGACGTGCTGAAACTCGCCGCGCGACAGGGGATCGGGCTTGCGATCACCGACCACAACCAGGTGAGCGGCGTAGCCGAGGCGAAGGGGCAGAAGATCCGCGTCACCCTCGTCCCCGGTATCGAGGTCAGCGCCAACGACGGCCCGCACCTCCTCCTCTACTTCTACTCGGTCTCCGACCTCCAGGACTTCTACCGGCGCCATATCGAGAAGAACCGGAGGAACGGCCCGTTCACCGCGATACGCCTCGACACTCCGGAGATCCTCGACCGCCGGGAGGACTACTCCTGCATCGCCGTCGAGGCCCACCCCTGCGGCTACGCCTTCCTGAACCGGGGCGTCGAGCGTTGCGTCGCAGGCGCATGTATCGGCAAAGAGGTCTTCTCCCGCCTCGACGCCCTCGAGGTGATCTGCGGCGGGATGGCCCGGTCCCACAACATGAAGGCCGCCGGGCTCGCCGCGGCCCACGATCTGGGCCGGACCGGGGGGACCGACGGCCACCTCCTCCACGAACTCGGGGGGGTCGTCACCTGCGCCGAGGCCGATACCGTCGACGAGTTCCTGGACGCCGTCCGGGCGAGAAAAACCGTCATCATCGGCCGCGAGCGGCCGTTCGTCGAGAAGGCGGTGATGGGCACCGCGGTCCTCCCGCACCACCTCCCCTATGCCGTCTCCATCCTCCAGGCCCGCTGGGAGCAGAGCCTCCCCCGGATCAGGAAATTCGTCGAGAGCCGGCTGAACAACCGGTGAGAAACCTCACCCGAGCGGCGAGAAGAGCCGGGAGACCGACTCCTTCACCCGGACCCGGAAGGGTCGCGCCCGGTAGCCCTCCGGCGTGATCTCGGTGGAGACGGCGAGGTCCTCCTCGAACGTCCGCGCAAGCTCCGCCCCGACGGTCGCGTCGTAGAAGAAGGCGTTCGCCTCGAAGTTCAGCCGGAAACTCCGGACGTCCCAGTTCGCGCTCCCGACCGACCCCGCCTTGCGGTCGACGACGATCGTCTTTGCGTGGAGGAACCCATCGTCGTAGGTGTAGGCCCGCACCCCGGCATCGAGCACGTCGCCGATGAACGAGAGCGTCGCCCAGTAGACGAACGGGTGGTCGGGCTTGCAGGGGATCATGATCCGGACGTCGACCCCGGAGAGCGCCGCGATTCGCAGGGCGTCGGTGACGCTCTCGTCGGGTATGAAGTAGGGCGTCTGGATGTAGACCGACTCCCGGGCGGAGGTGATCAGCTTGATGTAGCCCTCCTTGATCGGGTTCCACCGGGTATCCGGGCCGCCGGAGACGATCTGGACGGGCGTCGTCCCGGGGCCGCCTGTGTCGGGGAAGTAGGGGGCCTCGAGAGACAGGTGCTCGCCGGTCGTATAGTTCCAGTCGAGGAAGAACCGGAACTGGAGCAGCCTGACGGCATCACCCGTGATCCGGACGGCGGTGTCGCGCCAGGGGCCGAGCGGCCCTTCCCCCAGGTAACTGTCCCCGATGTTGAACCCGCCGATGAACCCCACGACCCCGTCGATGACGGCGATCTTTCGGTGATTGCGGTAGTTGACCCGGTAGAACGAGGGGAAGAAGACCCCGATCTTCCCGCCGGCATCCTCCAGTTCCGAGAACGCCGCCCGCGACCCGCCCCCGGACATGGCCCCTATCGCGTCGAAGAGAAAGCGGACCTCGACACCCTCCCGCGCCTTCTTTGCGAGGGCGTGGACGACCGCCTGCCCGAGGTCGTCGTTGTTGACGACGAAGTATTCCAGGTGGATGTGGTGGCGGGCGCCCCGGATCGCCGCAAAAAGCGCGTCGAACTTCTCCTCTCCCCGGGTGTAGATATCGACCCGGTTCTTCTCGGTCAGGTAGGCCCTGTTGTTCTGGAGGAGGAGGAAGATCATGTCGTGGAACTCCTCCGCCGCCGGGGTGGCGAACCGGTGGAGGCGACCGGCGAGCACACGGCGCTGTTTCTCGAAGAGGTCTTCGAGGTAGCACCGGTCCTCCCGCTCCTTGACGACGAACATCCTCTGCCGGGTGTAGTTCTGCCCGAAGAAGAGGTAGAGCACAAACCCGGCCAGGGGCAGGAAGAAGAGGACCATCAGCCAGGCCGACGTCGCCGTCGGGTTCCTCCGCTCGAAGAAGACGATGGTGATGCCGGAGATGATGTTGATGAGTATGATGATGGAGAAGACTACCGGGAGATCCATTCTGCCGCCTCCTCGCCGGAACCGGGCATACCTCTTCTTCTCTACACGGGAGTATATTCGTGTATCTATCGTCGGAACGTTTCGTTGCGGCCGGTCGGATCGGTCCGGCGAAGAGGAGGAAGACCGTGACGCCGATCCGCCCGGCGGCCCCCGGCCCGGGGACGGGTCGAAACGGCCTGTCGCCCCCGCGAAGGGAGGGCAATCGCACAGGTGGTACCGGCGGCGGACCGGAACCGCAGACCCGGCCGGACGGCCGCAGCTTTTTTCCCTTCAGCAGCCCAAGGGGCACCCATGCTTGACCGGATGAAGGAGAGTTCGGGGCGTGTGGTCGGGTATCGGTTCGACGGGAAACTGAGCGAGAGTGAGTTTGCCACCGTCCTGATCCCGGAGCTCGAACGGGCTATGAACGGCGGCCAGAGCGTCCGGATCCTCTTCAAGATCGAGGGCTTCCGGAGCTGGAGGCCGGGGGAGGGATGGGATGCCCTCAGGCAGTGGCATGGGTTGGAGCGGGTTGACCGGATCGCCATCGTCGGCGGCGAGCGGTGGCGCGAGTGGATGAACCGCCTGCCGGGGCTCTTCGTCGGCTTTGCCGGGGTCGACGTCCGCTACTTCCCCGAGAACCGCCTCAGGGACGCATGGGGCTGGCTTCGCGAAGGGCTCCTGGTCCCGCCGCAGGCGGCGTGAAATACGTATATATTCCAGCCCCCAACCCTTCAGGCATGCACTGTCCCGTCTGCGGGCACGACTGCGTCACCGACGCCCCGGCACTCCTCGCGGAGCTTCCCGGGCGCTTTGCCCCCTGCCCCGACTGCATGGGGCTCGTCTACGACAAACGGAGCCCGCCGCCCGATATCGATACCGCAGAGCCCTGCCCCTCCTGCGGGAAGCGGTTCATCGACGAGGTCTTCGCCGCGATCTACCGGATCATGGCCGAGGAAGGCGACCTCGCCGGGACCGAACCCCTCGCCGCCGCCGCAACACCGCTCGTCCACCCCGGAACCGCGCTGCGGAGAGCACCTTACCTCCCGCCGCGGTCGCTCGTCCTCCTTTCGCGGTCGGTCGGGGAGCGGGCGGCCGCCCGGCTGGTCGGCGAGGTCCCGGAGGTCCGGGGCGTCGTCCGGACGGATGCCGGGACGCCGGGAGTCCGCGACACGGATGCGGCGCCGAAGGAGTACACCCTGCTTGCCGGCTGCGACGTCCGGGCCGACGTCTTTGCCACCCGCAGAGGCCCGATCGTCGTCTACAAGCAGCAGTCGGTCCTGCATGTCGAGTTCCCCCGGGGCCGGAACGAGAAGATCCTCTCTCTTGAGCGGGAGATCGCCCGGCACCGGCCGCAGACCTTCGTCGACGCCTGCTCCGGCGCCGGCACCCTCGGGCTTGCCGCCGCCCGGGCGGGTGTCCCGCGCGTGATTGCAAACGACGCCTGGTTTGCCGCGGCCTGCTGGACCGCCTGCAACCTCCGGGTGAACCGGGAGTTCCTCGGGATCGAGGAGGTGACGATGCACCGGGCTTATGACGACCTCCGGCGCCGACCGGTTGCCCGGGACCCGATCCTCGTCGCGACTGCCGCAGGTCCGCAGGAGATCGAGGTCTACCAGGGCGATCTGCGGCTGCTCCCCGGCGTCCTCCCGCCCGGAATCGACCTCACCGCCCTCGACCTCTTCGAGAAGGAGGACGCCGGGAAGGCCGACCGGATCACCCGGGCCTGGCTGACACGGGTGGGCGGAGCTATTTTTATCCCATAGACTCCAGTATATATGGGGACTAGCCTGGGTGGCTCGGCGTCACCTGTTACCCGAAACCGCCGTTACGCGGGAGGCGAAGTCCGGAGAAGGCCGCAGCGGCTTGCAGAATCCGTTGTGTCCCGACGGAGAAGCCTCGTCCCATGAGGTCGGCGGAGAGGTATCAAAGCCCCG
>NZ_DAOSET010000073.1:0-8520 GCF_035363275.1 Methanoculleus sp.
GAGGAGAAAGACGTTGAATAAAAGAAAGGGGAGGAAGAAGTTAGCGAAGTACTGTTAACTCACCGGGAACTCAGGGTTGTACGGTCGTTCTTGTTAATCCAAAACAGACGTCACAGATGTGTTCGCGATGTGGTCAACTCGTGAAAAAGACGTTATCGGATCGGGTTCATAATTGTCCGTACTGTGGATTGAGTATGAATCGCGATCTGAACGCGTCAATCAATATTATGAGATTGGGGCTGCAATCTCTCGGTTAACATCCGTAGATGCCCGCGACTTTAGTCGCGGGAGCAGTCACTTACCCGGTCTCGCGTGAAGGCCGGACGACCATTCACCGCAGGCTCCGAAGAGAGCCACTGTCAAACATTGGAGAACTTCAGGTCCGGTGTTGCCGGAGAAAATTCAGGAGAGAGGAGAGCATCACGCCCTTCACCCGAAGATCTTCCGGGAGAGCTCCAGCGCCTCGATGGCGGGCATCTTCTTCCCGGTCAGGAACTCGATCGCTGCCCCGCCGCCGGTGGAGATGTGCGTAAACCTCTCCTCGATACCGAGCCGCTCGATGGCCGCGCCGGAGTGCCCTCCGCCGACCACCGAGAACTGCACGGTGGAGGCCGCCTTCAGGAGCTCGAACGTGCCGACGGCGAACTGCTCCTCCTCGAAGAGCCCGGCCGGCCCGTTCACCACGACCGTCCCGGAGCTGGCGATCTCCCCTGAGAGGCGGTCGATCGACTCGCTCCCGAGGTCCAGCACCTGGGCGTCCTCCGGGATGGCGTCCACCGGGTACTCTGCCCGTTCGCTGTCCTCACGGACGGCGACCGAATGTGGCAGAGAGATCCGGGTCCGGTAGGTTTCAAGGAGACCCCGTGCCTTCTCGACCTCGCCGCGGTAACCGAGATCGTCGATCAGCCGGGCCGAAGGCCGCCCGATGTTGTAGCCTGCCGCAAGCAGGAAGACGTTTCCGACCACACCGACCACGATCACGCGGTCGGCCGTTCCCCGCGCGAGAACGTTCTCCGCGACCGCAAGAGAGTCGTCCACCTTCGTCCCCCCAAGGACAAAGGTGACGGGACGCGGGGCGCCGGAGAATACCCGAGAGAGGTTCGCGACCTCCTTCTCCATCAAGAGGCCGGCGACCGACGGGAGGGCGAGCGGCAGCCCTACGATCGACGGCTGCGACCGGTGCGCGGTGCCGAAGGCATCGTTGACGTAGAAGTCGGCCATCGACGCCAATCTCCGGACAAGGAGGGTCTTCTTTGCCTCCTCCGACTTTAAGGTCAGGTTCTCCTCGGCGGCAAACCGGAGGTTCTCGAGCATCAGGACGTCCCCACGCTTTGCATTCCGGACCGCCTCCCGGGCGCACCGGCCGAAGATGTCCTCGACGTAGGTCACCGGGCGACCGAGCAGCCGCTCCAGCTTCGCCGCGTGCGCCTCAAGCGTCGTGAAATCCTTCTTGCCGGGCCTGCTCTGGTGGGTGAGGACGACAAGCCGCGCATCCTCGAGTGCCTGCACCGTCGGCAGGTGCTCGCGGAACCGCTTGTCGTCCAGAATCTGGTTCGACGAGGGATCGATGGGCGAGTTGAAGTCGACCCGCAGCATCACCGTTCCCGTCAGTTTCCCCGCACCAGCAAGCGTACCGATCTCCACCAGGTATCACCTCGAACTCTGATCAGACGCTCCGCGCCTTAATCTTTTTCAGGCGGAAGAGCTCCTCACGTTCCATCTCATCGAGCCGCATCTTGATAAAGTCTCTGGCCTCGGTGAGCTCGGGGATCACCTTGAACTCGAGCGCGTTCACCCGGCGCTTGGTGCCCTCGATCTCATCGAGCAGCCGCTTCATGGTCGTCTCGATCTCGGCGGCCTCGATGATCGCCTCAAGCAGGTCTTCAAACGCCTCCGCGGTCTCGTCGATGACGGCAGAGGTGCCGAGCATCCCGTAGCCGCGGTCGAGCACGCCCTTTCGGACGGAAGACGCCTGGATCTCCGGGACGACGACGCCCATAATGTTCTTACTTTTGAGGGAGATCTCGGGGACGTCCGCCGTCGAGAATGCGGCCGCCTTCACCCCGATCGCACCCTCGACGGTCTCCGCGAGGGCTATCATCTCCATCGCATGTGTATACCGCTCCAGCATTGCGCCGCGGCTGTCCTTCGCCTGCTGCAGCACCTTGAAGAACTCCAGGATCAGCCCATCGCGCTTCATCTTGAGGATGTTATAGCCGCGCTCCGAGAGTTTGATCCGTCGTTTGACGTTGATCAGCTCAGATCGGGTCGGCTTGATGTCTCGCAGCGCCATGGATACTTACCCCTGCGCCTTCTTCCGGTACTTCGGGTGATACTTCTGGATCAGTTCGCGGTCGATACGTACGAGCTGTTCTTCAGGCAGTGTCGCAAGGAGGTCCCAGCCGAGGTCGAGCGTCTCCTCGATCGACCGGTCTTCGTAGAGGCCCTGCCGGACAAACCGGTCCTCAAAGAGGTCGGCGAACTCAAGGAACATCCGGTCACGCTCCGAGAGCGCGTCCTTGCCGACGATGGCCACAAGGCCACGAAGGTCGTTACCCTCGGCATACGCCGCGTAGAGCTGGTCCGAGACCTTCTTGTGGTCCTCGCGGGTGTGCCCCTTGCCGATACCGAGGTTCATCAGACGTGACAGCGAGGGCAGCACGTTGATCGGGGCGTAGATGCCCTTCCGGTGCAGATCACGGTTGACCACGATCTGGCCTTCGGTGATGTAACCGGTCAGGTCCGGGATCGGGTGGGTGATATCGTCACCTGGCATCGTCAGGATCGGGATCTGGGTCACCGAGCCCTTGACGCCCTTGATGATACCGGCACGCTCGTAGATACTGGCAAGGTCCGTGTACATGTATCCCGGGTAGCCGCGCCGCCCGGGCACCTCTTCACGGGCCGCCCCGATCTGACGGAGCGCCTCGCAGTAGTTGGTCATATCCGTCAGGATGACCAGCACGTGGTAGCCGAGGTCGAACGCCAGGTACTCGGCCGTGGTGAGCGCGAGCCGTGGCGTGATGATACGCTCGACGGCCGGGTCGTCTGCAAGGTTTAAAAAGACGACCGCCCTCTCAAGGGCGCCGGTCTTCTCGAAGTCGGCCATGAAGTAGTTGGCCTCTTCCCGGGTGATACCCATCGCCGCAAAGACCACGGCGAACTCTTCGGTCGACCCGGGGACCTTTGCCTGCCGGGCGATCTGCAGCGCCACATCGTTGTGAGGGAGACCAGATGCCGAGAAGATCGGGAGTTTCTGACCGCGAACCAGGGTGTTCGTCCCGTCGATCGTCGATATGCCCGTCTGGATGAAGTCCGCAGGGGGCGCCCTGGCGTAGGGGTTGATGGCCGCACCGGTGGTCTCGAGCCGCTTTTCGGGCACGATCTCCGGGCCGCCGTCGATCGGCTTGCCGCCGCCGGAGAGGATACGACCGAGCATATCCCTTCCCACCGGCATCTTGATCGTCTCACCGGTGAAGCGGATCCCGGAGTCCCTGCCGATACCCGCGGTGGTCTCGAAGACCTGGACAACCACGATCTCGTCGCTCGTGTCCAGCACCTGGCCGCGCTTCTGCGTGCCGTCGGCGGTCACGATGTTGACGAGCTCGTTGTAGCCCACCGGCTCCGTCTTCTCAACGAAGATCAGGGGGCCGGCAATCTGTGCAATCGTCCTGTACTCCTTCATGGTCACGCCGCCCTCATCGCTTCGAATTCAGTTTCCATGTCTTTCAGGATCTTATCGAGCACGGGCTCGTAGTCCTTGATGAACTTGATCTGCACAAGCTCGTTCTTGCTCTTGATGCCGACGACCTGTTGCGGGGTCGCTCCCCCGATCTGGGCGGTACGCGCGAGGTCGGCGTAGCGCTTGATTGCCTTCATCATGTCGTACTGCTTGGCCATCGGGCAGAACGTATCTACCGCATCGTAGGCGTTCTGTTGCAGGAAGATCTCGCGGATCATCCTCGCCACCTCGATGGTGACCTGCTCCTCGTCGGGCAGAGCGTCGGAACCGACCAGCTGGACGATCTCCTGGAGTTCGGCCTCCTTCTGGAGGACACCCATCGCCCACGCCCGGAGCGGGTTCCACTCGGGCGAGACCTCGCGGTCGTACCATTCGTTGAGCGCGTCAAGGTAGAGCGAGTAGGAGTTCAGCCAGTTGATCGCCGGGAAGTGCCGGCGCTGGGAGAGCTTCGCGTCCAGTGCCCAGAAGACCTTGACGATACGCAGGGTGTTCTGGGTGACCGGCTCTGAGAAGTCGCCGCCGGGCGGAGAGACCGCGCCGATGACCGAGACCGAACCGCTCGTGCCGTTGTTGTTCACCACGCGGCCTGCCCGCTCGTAGAATTCCGAGAGGCGTGCCGCAAGGTATGCGGGATACCCTTCTTCGCCGGGCATCTCCTCAAGACGGCTCGAGATCTCACGCATGGCCTCAGCCCACCGGGAGGTGGAGTCGGCCATCAGGGAGACATCGTAGCCCATGTCTCTGAAGTACTCGGCAATCGTGATCCCCGTGTAAACGGATGCTTCACGGGCCGCGACAGGCATGTTCGAGGTGTTTGCGATCAGCACCGTCCGCTCCATCAGCGGCTTGCCGGTCTTGGGGTCCTCAAGTTCGGGGAACTCCGTCAGAACCTCGGTCATCTCGTTGCCGCGCTCACCGCAGCCGATGTAGACGACGATCTCCGCATCGGACCACTTTGCGAGCTGCTGCTGGGTGACCGTCTTGCCGCTCCCGAACGGGCCGGGGATAGCCGCCGTGCCGCCCTTGGCGATGGGGAAGAGACCGTCCAGGATCCGCTGACCGGTGATCAGCGGGATGTCCGGGTTCAGTTTCTCCTTCACGGGGCGGGGCACACGGACCGGCCAGCGCTGGAGCATCGTGATCTCGGTGCCGTCCTCGAAGGTGCAGATGGTCTCGTCGACCGTGAAATTGCCGCCCACGATCTTCTTGATCTTACCGCCCTTCGAGCGGGGCGGGACCATGACCTTGTGGACGATGTTCGTCTCCTGGACCGTCCCGAGGATATCGCCGGCCTTGACGACATCACCCACCTTCATCGTGGGCACGAACTCCCACTTCTTCTCGTGAGAGAGGCCGGGAGCCGAGACGCCGCGTTCGATGAAGTTGCCCATCTTGTCCACGAGCACCTCGAGCGGCCGCTGGATCCCATCGTAGATACTGGTCAGCAGACCGGGCCCGAGCTCCACTGCGAGCGAGAGACCGGTATTGCTCACCGGCTCGCCGGGCCTGATGCCGGCGGTGTCTTCATAGACCTGGATGATGGTGTTCTCACCCTCGATCTTGATGACCTCCCCCATCAGTTCCTCATCGCCGACCTTCACCACGTCGTACATGTGTGCGTCGAGACCGACAGCAGTGACGACCGGCCCAGAAATTCGTTTCAGGGCTCCCTGAGCCCCGTTCTCCTTGCTTTTCTTCATTACTTCCACAGATCAACACCCACCGATCTCTTGATTCTCTCTCTCATCGACAGGCCGCCCTCTTCTCCGCCGATCGCGATCACCGTCGGCTTGACGGAGTTCTCGAGGGTGGTGCGAAGCCGCAGGGGGATCCGCTCCATGTCGCTGCCCTTCAGCACGAGGATGCCGACGTCCCTGTCATCCAGCACCTGGTTGATGTACTCGACCAGCCGCTCGTCGGTCTCGGCCGCGTAGGTCTTTCTAACCCCCGCGAGCCGAAACCCGAGGATGAATTCACTGGTACCGACTATTGCGATCTCCATTCTACATCACCAGGTAGCCCTGTAATCGCTCACCGGGGAGGCCGGCCTCCTTGCCCCGGGCGAGGGCGCGAAGGTTCGCGACCTCGTACTTCTTCTCCTCAAGGTAGACGATGACCGGAAGGATCGAGAACGGATACCGCTTCGACATCCGCTCCATCTGATCCAGCTGAACCCGGGTCAGCGCAACCTCGATCTCGTGGATGGCGGTCGTGCCCCGGATCGCCTCGAGCGCATTCAGGAGCGGGGTCATCTTTACCTGTCGCTTTAAGGCGTCGATGAACTCGTCCTGGTCCTCAAGCCCCGAGAGCCGCTGCAGTTCTTCCACCTTAAAGGAGCCGCCGGGGATCATCAGTTCCCTGACATCCTCACGGATGTGCCCCGCCCGGAGACGGAAGAGATTCTGGATGTTCCGGATATCGATCTCAAGCCGGATGTACTTCAGGAAGATCTCACCGCCTTTGACGCCTTCCGTGGCGTCGGCGACGAGCCGTGCGTAATAGCCCTTGTAGAGCTCGTTCTCGAGATGGGCAAACGACCCGGTCTCCATCGCACGGGGAAGTTCCCGCTCGATGACCGGGTAGAACCGCTCGCCCTTGAGCGCCTCGGCGACCCGTTCCGGCGACTCCTCGGCGATCAGACGGTCGAGAGCGATCTTGTCCAGCTTGCCGGCCGGGATCAGGACCTCCTTGATCTTACCCGGCCGCATACCCTGCATCTTACCGCGCAGGATAGTGACGACGTTCTGGATATCCCATCGGCGCAGATAACTCGCGGTGAAGTACTTCAGTTCCCCGGGCACAAGCTCCAGGATACTCTGGTACTCCTTGGCAAGGTTCCAGCTCAAGGCCTCCTCAACGAGGTTGATCCCGGAGAAGGAGGTGCCGAGTTCATCGATCTCGGACCGGTAATTGGTCTCGCCGATGAACCGGGTGATCTCAGGCAGGCTCATATTCAGCATCCGGAGATAATCTTCGCGCGGTATCAGCAGTGAGCGCCGTACCCGCATGCGGGTGCAGGCGTAGATGTAATTGGTCGCCAATCCGCTACTTATCCCTGCCATGTATGAACCCCCTCATGTAAACAGTATATCCGACGCATCCTTCAGGGCGGATTCCCAGATCTCATCCAGAAACGTGCTGTAACTGAAATCGAGCTGCAGCTCGCCGTCGATACTCTCGACGATGATGCCGCCGGGAATCTCAACCGGGTCACCCACGGCGTAGCCCGAGAGAGTCTTTAACCGGGAGATGATTCCTTCGGCAACCGGGATGTCCCGCTCGTTTGTATGCACGGTACCTTTCTTAATCTCCTTCGCCGCTCTCTTCAACAGGTCTGTGAGCGCCTTCTCGTGGAACTCAGGAGGCAGGTCACCGACAGCAGCGAGCGAGGCCGAGTAGACCTGATCCAGGAGCACCTTCTGGGCGTTTAAGACCTGTCGTTTGACGACGAGGTTCGCCGCCGAGGCTTCCTGGTTGATGGTGTGGGTGGTCGCCCGGTCTGCTTCCTCTTCAGCCGAGACCTTGATCGCGGCAGCCCGGGCCTGTGCATCCTTCAGGATCTCCTCGACATCGGCCCGGGTCTCTGCCCGGGCCGCCTCAACCTCTCTTCGCCCTTTCTCCCGGATCTCGTTGACGACTGCTTCGAGTCCCATGGTTCACTCCATCAGAACAGAAGCAGCAGTGCAACCACAAGACCGAAGATGACGATGGTTTCGGGAATAACTGTCAGGAGCAGCACCAGACCGAATACGTCGCGGTTCTCTGCCGTCGCCCCGACCGCAGCAGAACCGATCGCCATCTCGGCGACACCGGCGCCGATGCCGGTGAGGCCGACAGCGAGGCCTGCACCGAGTGCTTTCATTCCCAACTGCGATGCCTGTACCATTTCAAGAGTCATGCCAACATCTACCATTTTTACTCCTCCATAAACTTAGATTTCATACCAAATGGATTGTACTTCTTGCCTCCACCTTTGTAGAACTTGGTGAAGAACTCAACATAGTGAAGACGAATCGAGTGCAGACCGCCGCCGAGGAGACCAAGTGCTGTGTTTAGCAGGTGGCCCAACAGGAGGACGAGAATGCCGAAGATGATGATGATCACGCCGACCGGTGTGATCGCTTCAAGCTGGGGCTGTATCATCATGCCAATCGCGATGAAGTTGACCACCATCGCAATAGCGACCGAGGATAAGCCCACCGCCACAAGACGGGCGTAAGATAACACGTGACTGATGATCGACGGGAGTTCGACGAGCTCGAGCGGATTCTCCTGGGCGATGCCTATGATGCCTGCCACCAGAAGGACTGCTCCTGCTACGGCGGCAACGTTGAACCCCATGACGACAACAGGAAGACCCGTCAGGTCGGGCATCAACGGAATGGCGTAGAAGGCCCAGATCATGATGATGATCCCCCACATCGTCCCGAGCCATCCGGCGTTGGCGATTGCCGCCTTGGCCGCATGCTTCCCATGGTGGAACTTCCGGGCATTGACCATGCCGAGGATGCGCCCGAGCGTGATGTGCAGGATACCGATCCAGATCGCAAGGACCATGAGCTCGGCTACCTGGGGGCCGTGACCGCCCGCGGCAACCCCTATGTTGAGGTGCCGGGAGAAGAACAGCGCCGGCCATGGGAGCGCAGCCCCGAAGAATTCGCTGTAGAGTATGCCGAATATGATGCTTGAGATGCTTGCGTAACTGAGCACCTTGAGGAGCATCCTTCCTTCGTCGCCTTTCAGGAACTTCCGCAGCCCGAGGCTCAGGGCAAGCAGGA
>NZ_DAOSET010000074.1:0-8497 GCF_035363275.1 Methanoculleus sp.
GGTTCGGTGCACCTGTCCCGGTTCCTCCTTTCTTCTCCGGGTTTCTTCCGGGTTCGGTGCACCTGTCCCGGTTCCTCCTTTCTTCTCCGGGTTTCTTCCGGGTTCATCGCGTTTCTTTTGTTTCCGCTCTCCTTCTCGGTTTTACTATTTTCCTCTTAGTCTCCCCTTGTTTTCCTGTATCCATCCTTTTTCCTCTCTCTGTCTCCTTGTTTCTCTTCGGTTTTTGTTTTTCTCTCTTTCTTCTCTCGTTCCGCTCTTTCTTCCCTTGTTCCTCTCTTGTTACGATAAAACTTTATATCTTGAGTTGCAGAGGTACACATGACTATCATCATCACTTTGATGAAATGATACCACCGTATCATCATCACGTTCCAGTCGAAATAAAGGGGTGGGGGTGATCCCCTCTTCCCTCTGCGCACATTCACCAGAAGGTTCTTCCCGATCCCATCTCCATCCCCCAGGTTCACCCGGAGGGTTCATTCTCCTCCCGTTCTCTCCTCCTCCCGGTCGACCAGATCCCTCTCGTACCCCACCAGGCGACAACCATATCTTCGTTCCACTGGAAACGAAGGGGTTATCTGTCTCGAAAGCGATCAGTTTAAGGGTCCTTGGCACGAAAATTTTCTGTCCGGGCAACCCCCTCCGGTGACATCATGTCGGACGATAAAACCAATCCAATGGGACTATTCAAGAAATACCTTACCAATAGGCGTATATTCAAGAACAGGGAAGTGCTGCGCCACAGCTATCGTCCCCAGATTCTTCCTCACCGGAAACCGCAGATCGACGAACTCGCTTCCATCCTTGCGCCCGCCCTCACGAACGAGACCCCGTCAAACATTCTCATCTACGGCAAGACCGGGACCGGGAAGACAGCCTCGGTTCGGTATGTTGGAACGGAACTTGAGAACGCAAGCGCCCTTGCCGGGACAAAGTGCAGGATCGTCCACCTCAACTGCGAGGTGATCGATACCCAGTACCGGGTCCTCGCCCAGATCGCGAACTGCCTCGACGACGCCGACCAGCACCCGAGCGACAGCACGAGGAACCACATCCCGATGACCGGGTGGCCGACCGACCAGGTCTACATGGAGCTCAAGAACCAGCTCGAGAGCAGCGGCGGGGTCATGGTCATCATCCTCGACGAGATCGATAAACTCGTCAAGAAGAGCGGCGACGACACCCTCTACAACCTCACCCGGATCAACTCCGACCTGAAGTTCGCCAAGGTCAGCATCATCGGGATCTCAAACGACCTCCGGTTCACCGACTTCCTGGACCCCCGGGTCCTCTCCTCGCTCTCCGAAGAGGAGATCGTCTTCCCCCCCTACAACGCCCCGCAGCTCTGCGATATCCTCCAGCAGAGGGCCGAGATGGCGTTTGTCGAAGGGGCACTCACCGAGACGGTCATCCCGCTATGTGCGGCGCTTGCGGCACAGGAGCACGGCGATGCCCGGCGAGCGCTCGACCTCCTCCGGGTCTCGGGCGAACTCGCGGACCGTGAGAACGCTACGGGCGTGGGCGAGAAGCATGTCCGGATGGCCCAGGAGAAGATCGAGACCGACAGCATGGTGGAGTGCATCTCCACTCTCCCGACGCAGAGCAAGGCGGTCCTCTACGCGATGCTGATCCTCGAGCAGATGGGCAAACGGATCTTCACGAGCGGGGAGGTCACGGTGGTCTACCGGGAGATTGCCCGGATCATCGACCTCGACGTCCTGACGCACCGCCGGATCACGGACCTCATCTCCGAACTCAACATGCTCGGCGTCATCAACACCCGGGTCGTCTCGCGGGGCCGCTACGGCCGGACGAAGGAGATGTGGTTCGACGCGACGACGAGCAAGATCGAGGAGGTCGTGACGCGCGACCCGAGGCTCGACGATGAGAGGCTGAAGCAACTCGACACCAATCGCTTAAAAGCAATGTTCAGGTGAAACTATGGACGAGAAGGACCGTATCCTCCTCCATCTCCTGGAGGAGAACTGCCGCACCCCGGAAAAAGAACTCGCGGTGCTGGCCGAGATGAGCGAGCAGGATGTACACAACCGGATAGGCCGGCTGGAAGCGACCGGCGCCATCCGCCGCTACGGGGCGGTCGTCGACTGGGAGCAGGCCGGCAACGGCAACGTCGCTGCGGTGATCGAGCTCAAAGTCTCGCCCGAGCGGGACTTCGGCTATGACCGGATAGCAGAGCGGATCGCCCGGTTCCCGCAGGTCCGGTCGCTCCGGCTGATGACCGGGGCCTACGACCTCCAGCTCCTGGTGGCCGGGCCGAGCATGCACGAGATCGCCCGGTTCGTCTCCGAGCAGATCGCTCCGATGGACCGGATACGGGAGACGGCGACGCATATCATCATGAAGACCTACAAGGAGAACGGCACCACCTTCGCCGAGCGCGAGGGTGTCGAGCGTCTCCCCTACTCGTTCTGAGGTGAGGAGCGTGAGAGATTTCGTCTCGGCACGGGCCCGTGCCATACCCCCTTCGGGTATCCGGAAGTTCTTCGATATCGCCCAGACCATGGAGGACGTCATATCCCTGGGTGTCGGCGAACCGGATTTCGTGACCCCCTGGTGCGTCTGCGAAGCGTCTATCTACTCCATCGAGCAGGGATCGACCGCCTACACCTCGAACAAGGGGACGCCCCAGCTCCGGGGCGCCATCAGCCGCTACCTCGATACCCGGTTTCGCACCCGCTACGATGCCGAAGACGAGATCATCGTCACCTGCGGCGTCTCGGAAGCCGCCGATATCGCCATCCGGGCCGTCACGGACCCGGGCGACGAGGTGCTGGTCGCCGAGCCCTGCTACGTCTCCTACACGCCCTGCGTCTCGCTTGCCGGCGGCGTCCCGGTCCCCGTCCGCTGCCGCGCGGATGACGAGTTCCGGCTGACGGCCGATGCGCTCGCGGAGTCCATCACCCGAAAGACAAAGGCCCTGATTGCAAACTTCCCGAACAACCCCACCGGCGGGGTGATGCAGGAGGCGGACTGGCGCGCTATCGCCGATCTCCTGGTCGACCACGACCTCCTCCTCATCAGCGACGAGGTCTACGGCGAGCTCACCTACGACGGCGACCACTTCTCGCCGGCGAGGCTCCCGGAGCTCCGCGAGCGGACGATCACCCTCAATGGGTTCTCCAAGGCCTTCGCCATGACCGGGTGGCGGATCGGCTACCTCTGCGCACCGCCCGAGATCACCGCGGCGGCCTTGAAGATCCACCAGTACGTCGCGCTCTGCGCCCCGGTCATGGGGCAGATCGCGGCCTACGAGGCGCTCCGGATCGGGGAAGCCGAGAAGGACGCCATGGTCCGGGAGTACCGGCTCCGGCGGAACCTCTTCGTCGACGGATTGAACAAACTCGGTCTTGCCTGCCACCTCCCGAAGGGCGCGTTCTACGCCTTCCCGTCGGTGGAGAGCACCGGCATGACCGATACCGAGTTTGCAGAGTCCCTCCTCCGCGAGCAGCACGTGGCGGTCGTCCCCGGGAGCGTCCTCGGGCCGTCCGGTGCGGGGCACGTGCGGTGCGCCTACGCGGTTTCGCGGGACGATCTCAAGGAGGCGATCTCCCGTATAGGGGCCTTCCTGGACTCGGTCAAATAAAAGAATCTCTCCAGACATCCCCGAAAATCAGATCAAAACTTTTTTTAACCGGTTCTTCTGCATAAGCGGTCTACAGTTCTGTGTCCGACGGGAGAATGACGGACGGAGAACCCCTTTATTTCCACTGGAGATGTGGATTTATTCAGGGTTTCCGGGTGCCCCGGGATCCGATCACACCCCTACCGGCATACGCATCCCGTCCCCTGAACCCCGGGCAGATCCGCGGGTTCGCATCCGCGCTCCGGGGAAAAGATCCGGCTACAGATCAGTACGTCGTATCCGGGGAAAACTCGATGCAATGGCCGGGAATGTACAGGAGATGAAGTTTCCAGTGGAAATGAAGGGGTTCGGATCCCGACGGTAACCGGACCGGGGACGATCTGCGGCCACGAAAATTAATATACAATGGCTTCTCACTTCCGGGCACCCGGGATATGCGCGTTTCGCGACGCAACGCCGGAGACGCCTCTCCAGCACCCGCGCATGCCGGGATCCCGTCCGGCCGCAGAAGGTGCTTTTCATTGCCCCGTATCGTGATCCCGTCTTCCTGAGTTCCCCTGCGGTCAGTCCGGAACCCCATGGAGCCCGATTGCCGGGAGAGGGGTTGCCTCCCCTCCCGGTATCACATTGTAACGTTTATCATCAAGTATCGCTCCATCCTACATGATAGAACAATGAGTTGTACTATTATCGTCGGCGGATTCTTTGGTGACGAGGGAAAGGGAAAGATCGTGGCCCACATCGCTCACCAGGACAGACCATCCATCATCTCCCGGGGCGGCGTTGGTCCGAACGCGGGACACACCGTCTGTATCGGGGAGAAAGAGTATGGTGTCAGGATGGTCCCCTCGGGATTCGTCTACCCGGAGTCGGCCCTCATGATCGGGAGCGGCGTGCTCGTCGATCCCCGGGTCTTCCTGCACGAGGTCGACCTGCTCGGTGTCCGGGACAGGACCTTTGTCGATGGGCGGTGCGGTGTCATCGAAGAAGAGCATATCGCCCGGGACAGGGCAAGCCGGCACCTCAGGGAGAAGATCGGGAGCACCGGGACCGGGTGCGGTCCGGCAAATTCAGACCGCGTCCTCCGGACGTCCCGGCAGGCAAAAGACGTCCCGGAACTTGCGGACTTCATCACCGATGTAGCACAGGACGTCAACAGCGCCCTGGATAAGGGTGAGACGGTCCTCCTCGAGGGGACCCAGGGTTTCGGGATCTCGCTCTACTTCGGGACCTATCCGTTCGTGACCAGCAAGGATACCTCCGCCTCGCAGATCGCCGCGGACAACGGCGTCGGCCCGACCCGGATTGACGATGTCATCGTCGTCTTCAAGGCCTACCCGACCCGGGTCGGGGAAGGCCCGTTCTCCACCGAGATGACGATGGAGCGGTCGCACGAGCTCGGTATCGAGGAGTTCGGCACCGTCACCCACCGCCAGCGCCGTATCGGCACCTGGGACGGGAAGATGGCCCGCTATTCGGCGATGATCAACGGCTGCACCCAGGCGGCGATCACCGGGATTGACCGGATCGACCCGGCCTGCTTCGGCGCGACGGACTACGGCCAGTTGAGCAAGAAGGCGAAGGACTTCATCGCGCAGGCCGAGAAGGATATCGGCAAACCCGTCACCCTGATCTCGACCGGTCCCGAGATGTCCCAGATCATCGATCTCCGGGGGGATTTATGAGAAAAAGCCTCATGGAGATCCTCTGCTGCCCCGTCTGCAAGGGCGACCTCGTCCTCACGGTGACGGAGGAGAGCGACGATGAGGTGTTGGAGGGTACTCTCCGGTGCGCGGCATGCTGCGTCGACTACCCCATCAGCGAAGGCATCCCGAACCTCCTCCCGCGGACCGCCTGCGAGGACTGACCCGGCCGATGTCGGAGATTCATCTCAACCGCCGGGGGATCAACGCCATCGAGGTCCCGCAAGAGGTTGAGGCGGCGGCAGGGAGCGATCTTGTTCTCAGGATCGTCAACCATGGCTCGCCGCTCCATATCACCCTCGCCTCCTCCAACTCCTCGCCCTTCACCGGCTTCTTCCACGAGAACCTCTACGTGGGCGAGAGCGAGGAGTTCCGCATCCCGATCCGGGAGGACGCCTACCCGGGGATCTTCACCGTGGAGGTCATTGCGGGATACGGCGCGAGAAAAGCGCAGTTCCGGGTCGTCGTCAGGGAGCGCAAAGCCCCGGAGCCCGGACCGGCGGAACCGGCCTCCGCCGGCATGGCGGTCCCGGCACTACCGCTCCCGCCGCTGCCCCCCGTCGCCGTCCTCGCCCCCGTCGCCGCTGCCCTGGTCCTCTACGCGCTCTGGCTCGTATTCCGGGTCGATCTCGTAAACGCCGCTGCGTTTGCGGCGCTGCTCATCGGGGTTCTCCTTGCATGGTTGCGGCAGCGGTCGTAGTCGCCGCGTCGCTGCTGGTGGATCGCCTGGTCGGGGACCCGCACTCCCGGTATCACCCGGTGGCGGTCCTCGGCCGGTTCATCGGGTGGTGGGGGGTCCCGTCCCGCTACCCGGCCGGCATCCAGCGGTCGATCGGGGTCGTGGGAACCCTCGCGACCGTGGCCCTCTTTGCCGCTCCTTTTGCGCTCGCAGAGTTCGCGGCCCCCTGGTACCTCTACCTCCTCCTCGCGCCCTTCCTCCTCAAGGCCTGCCTGGCCTGGCGGGCGCTCGAGGAACATGCCGCCGCCGTGGTCCGGGCGCTTGAGACCGGCAGCATCGACGCGGGCCGCTCGACGGTCGGGATGATGGTGAGCCGGGATACCGCGCATCTCGAGGGCGAGCACGTCCTCTCGGCCGCCTACGAGTCGATGACTGAGAACCTGGTGGACAGCATCATATCGCCGCTCTTCTACTTCGGGCTCTTCGGCCTCGCCGGGGCCGCCGTCTTCCGGGCGGTCAACACGATGGACGCGATGCTCGGCTACCGGGACGAACGGCTCCGGATCGGGTGGTTCCCGGCACGCGTCGACGACGTCCTGAACTTTATTCCGGCCCGGATCACCGGTCTTATCCTCCTCACCTACTTTGCGGCGAAGGGCCGGTTCGCCCCGGCCTACGCCGCGCTTCGCCGGGATAGCAGGAAGCGCCCCGGGTTCAACGGCGGGATCCCGATGGCCGTCATCGCCGGCGGCGTCGGGGTGCGTCTCGAGAAGCCCGGCGTCTACACTATCGGGGCCCCGGGGCGGACGCTTGCGGAGGGGGGCGCCGATATCGTCGCTGCAGTCCGGGCGGCGACGGTCATCTTCGCCCTCGCCGAGATCGCCGCACTATTTTTATTGGGGTCCATGAACTATACATAGAAGTAATGAAACTCGAGGAACTGAGATTTGGCACCGAGCTGATCAAGCGCGGCTTTGCGTCGATGCAGAAGGGCGGCGTCATCATGGACGTGGTCAACGCAGAGCAGGCCGAGCTCGCCGAAGAGGCCGGTGCCGTCGCTGTCATGGCGCTTGAGAGAGTCCCTGCCGATATCAGAGCGGCCGGGGGCGTGGCCCGCATGGCCGACCCGCAGAAGATCGTCGAGATCATCGACGCGGTCTCCATCCCGGTGATGGGGAAGGCCCGGATCGGCCACTTCGTCGAGGCGCAGATCCTGGAAGCCCTCGGCGTGGATATGGTCGACGAGAGCGAGGTGCTGACCCCGGCCGACGAGCAGTTCCATATCGATAAGACCCGGTTTTCCGTCCCGTTCGTCTGCGGCGCCCGGAACCTCGGCGAGGCGCTGCGCCGTATCGACGAGGGCGCGGCGATGATCCGGACGAAGGGCGAGGCCGGGACCGGCAACGTCGTGGAGGCGGTCCGTCACATGCGGGCGATCATGGGCGGGATCCGGGCTCTCTCGGGGATGGACAACCAGGAGCTCGTCGACCGGGCGCGCGATATCGAGGCGCCGGCAGCACTCGTCATCGAGTGCGCACAGCGTGGCCGCCTCCCGGTGGTGAACTTCTCCGCCGGCGGGATCGCGACGCCCGCCGACGCGGCCCTGATGATGCAGCTCGGGGCCGACGGCGTCTTTGTCGGGTCGGGGATCTTCAAGTCATCGAACCCCGAGGCGACCGCCCGGGCGATCGTGGAGGCAGTAAACCACTACGATGACCCGAAGATCGTCGCCGAGGTGAGCAAGGGTCTCGGCGAGGCGATGAAGGGCCTGGATGTCCACATGCTCCGGGAAGACGAGGTGTTGCAGACCCGTGGGCGTTAAGATCGGCGTTCTCGCGCTCCAGGGCGACGTCGCCGAGCACATCGCGGCGTTCCGGGAGTGCCTCGCGGACCGGCCGGGTTCAACGGTCGTCCAGGTCCGGCGCGTGGCGGACCTCGCGGACCTCGACGCGCTCGCGATGCCGGGCGGGGAGTCGACGACGATCTCCCGGCTGATCGGGAAAAACGGGCTTTATGAGCCGCTCATAGAGTTCGCGGGCGGGGTCTTTGCCACCTGCGCGGGGATGGTCCTCATCGCGGACCGGGTGGACGACCCCCGGGTCCGGACCCTAAATCTTATCCCGATGCACGTGGCACGGAACGCCTTCGGGCGGCAGGTCGACTCCCGCGAGGGGTATCTCGATGTCGCGGGGCTCGCGGAGCCCTTCCGGGCGGTCTTCATCCGGGCGCCGGTGGCGACGGATGTCGGCCCTCAGGTCCAGGTGCTCGCGCGTATCCCGGAGGGGGTCGCGGCGGTCCGGCGCGGCCGGCACATGGCATTCGCCTTCCACCCGGAGCTCGGCGGGGATCTGCGCCTGCACCGGATGTTTCTTGAGGGCCTCGAGGTATAGGCCCCGCTCTCCGCCTGTTTTTTCAACTTCCGGTGTCACTGGCCATCTGCCGCGCCCACGCCTCACCGTCGGCCGTCAGCCGGTAGATGATCCAGTTCCCCTGCGCCTCGCCGGCGATCAG
>NZ_DAOSET010000075.1:0-8417 GCF_035363275.1 Methanoculleus sp.
CGATCTTCATGCTCGCCCTGATCATGGTGGTGAGCATGGTGCCGGGGCTCCTTGCAGGCCTCGAGAGCAGCGGGATCGACTACGACGCAGTCGCCTACCGGACGGGGGTGATCCTCGTCGAGGACCCCGGCTGGCCGGTCTATCCCCCCTGGGAGATGAACGATCCGGATCATAAGGACGAGATTCAGCGGATGGGGCTTGCGGTCTCCAAGGAGACCCCGAACATCCTCCTCTCGGCGAAGGTGGAGAGGTTCTTTGAAGCGGGGTTCTTCGCCCCGGAGGACTACCGCAGCAAGGCGATCTTCGGCGACATTCCTTACTCCTACAATTTTTCGCTCAACATCTCAAACCCGGATGGGAGCTACGAGCTCAATCAGACCGGCGATCCCCTCCCCCCCGGCTACGGCTACATCCGCCGGGTGGTGAAGATCAAGGAGCCCGGGGTGGCGGAGATCGGTTATGACGACGACTACAATGATACCACACTTAACCCTTCGATCCCCCCGATGTTCACCGTCCGGCTCAACTTCAGCCAGCTGCTGAACCAGTCCGTCAGCGCCGCCTACCGGATCGATCCGAGGACCGATCCGGTGACGGTCAATATCAATATGACCGGGTATCTCATCGATTCCAACACGGGAGCGACGCTCCAGAACGTGACGTTCTGGAAGATGGACCCGACGAGGCCGAACCCGCGGTTCACCCGCATCCCGTTCTCGTACGACACGACGGACCCGGACCTCTACACCCTGCGCATCGACGGCACCCAGACCCCGCACTCGCTCAAACCGGACGTGCCGGTCAACTCCAATATCTCTCTGGTCCTGAACCCGGCGGCGACCTCGCTCTTCACCCTGGACCAGAACAGCATCCTGGATATCCGGTTCGTCTTCGATGACAGCCCTGATCAGCGGACCACGCTGAACGGCACCTACGACTATGATGACGATATCCTCCCCGTTCTCTCGACCGGGGTCCTGGAGGTGGCGATATGGTGAACGACGCGGGGCAGCTCTACACGATGGAGGGGATTGCGGCCGGGGTCATCATGCTCCTGACGGCGTATATCGTCGTCAGCACGACGAGCGTCTACACCGCGGGGGATACGCACATACCGGATATGCAGCTTGAGCAGCTCGGGAGCGACGTGCTGGCGATGATGGATACGCCGGATACCAACAGAGGTACGAGCGAGCTGGTCGGGTTTGTCAAGAACGGAACCAGAGTCATGATGGGAGGTAACACTCTCCGGGACAGGTTCCTCGCCGGCTGTAAGATGCGATCCGGAGACCCGGATGATAACCTCCGGGCCCAGGTCTACCTCTCCTACAGAACAACGGGCGGCAGCGTAAACACGACTCCGCTCTCCTCGCCGGACCCGGAGTTCACCGGGCGCGAGAACACGGTCCGGGTGACCCGGTGGGTGCAGTTGCCAACTGAGAAGCCCCCCGGCATACCTATTGATATGTCAAACACCCGCTCTAAAGCCGTCCTCGTGGAGGTGCTGTTATGGCGTGCATGAACGAAGACGGCCAGTGGATCGTCCTGATGGGCCTCCTCGTCGCGGTCGGGATGTTCTTCCTCGCGCTGATCATCAACCAGTCGGCGCTCGTCGGGCAGACGACCGCAGAGGGAGTGCTCGAGTTCTCGAAGAACGATATCCGGGACCTGCGGGAGGCGGTCTTCGACTACGTCAATGCCTCCACGACCCTGGCCCCCGGACAGTGTGCAGACATTCAGAAAGACATCGTCGCGATTTCCCTCGAGCGGAAGAACGCCGTGGTGAGTTTCTCGGCGGGCGACCCGCAGCACGTCTCCGGCCGCTGGCTCCACCCGGTCAAGATCCATTACAACAACGGGGTGACGGTATACAATGAGACCGTGTATTACTGAGCCGGCGAACGAGGATGGCGTCACCCGGCTTCTGGAGTATATCATCATCAGCGGCGTCTTGCTCGTGCTGATGATCGTGATGATGTTCACCGTCAACGCCGTCTTCATGGAGGGGCCGGCGGACAAGCTCCGCTACCACGCCTTCGTGGACATCGGGAACGGGGTCAGCACCCGGATCGTGGACCTCTACGTGATCGCGCCCGGCAACGGGACCATCGAGACGAAGTTCGACATCCCCGACGACGTCGCCGGGAAGGGTTACTTCGTGGACGTCGCGATGAACGGGACCAGCCAGGCGATCCAGGTCCAGGGCGGCAGCATCAGAAGCAAAGTCGCCATCGGCGGCATCGGGGCGACGAAGGGCGTCGTCGGCAACACCACCGGTGCAGGATGGAACGTGATTCAGTACGACTCAGGAGGGTTTCCCACATGACACTGAGAGTCTTAAGGAGGCGAATATCCGTGAAGATAAACGAGAAGGCGGTCTCCGAGGCGATCGGGTTTATCCTGATCCTCGGGATCGTCATCAGCGGCATCGGCCTGGTCACGCTCTACGGCTACCCGGTGCTCGTCAAGGAGCAGAGCAACACCGACGTGAAGAATATGGAGCGGGCGATGATCGTCATCCAGAACGATATGAAGAGCCTCTGCTTCAAGAACGTCCCCTACAAGGAGACGTCGCTCCAGGTGAGCGGGGGGACGCTCGCGGTGATCGGCGCCGACCCGTCGACGCCGGGATTCAGTATCTCCGCTAAGGATTTCGGGCCTATTGAGTTCCATCCCGGTGCATTAGTCTACCGCTCCGACCGCGGGACCGAGGTGATCACCCTCGAGAACGGTGCGGTGATGACGCGCCAGGAGGATGCGAGAGGTTCGGCTATGCTCGCCGAGCCACGATGGTTCTATGACGTCGACACGACAACGACCCCACCCACAACGACGTTCGTCGTCTACATCATGAACATCAGCACCGACGAACCGATGGCGAAGTCCGGGATGACGACGGTGAGGATGAGCCTGGAGAACATGACCATACACAAGCCTCCCGGTGATGCCGAAAGCGTCATAGTAGAGTACCCGGATGATGCCGATAACTCTGTAGCGTGGAAGAACTACCTGACCGGCAGTTCGCTGAAGATGGACGATTCGGGCGGCACCTACACCCGGTCGGATGTTATGAAACTCGTCGTAAAAGAGTACGAGATCAAGATCCACGGCATCTAACCTTTTTTGAACCCTCACTCACGCAGAAGAGGATACCCGCTCTCCGTCCTGCTTTTGCTGTACGAGATGAGAGGCGACGTTGCAAAAAAAGAATGTCAGAGATACCGGTTCTTCCGGAGCCACTCCACCTGGGGCCTCGTGTAGCGGTAGACGATATCGCACTTCTCGTCCTGGAAACTCCACGGGACGACGATCAGAACATCCCCCTCCCGGATCCAGACCTTCTTCTTGATCTTACCCTTGATCCGCCCGGTGCGGGTCACCCCGTCGAAACAGCGGATCTTGATATGGTTTGCCCCGAGCATCAGCTCGGCGCTTGCGAACATCTCCCGGTTCCTCTTGTTCGGCAGGCGCACGCGGACGATCTCCTCTCCCGCCGGCCCTCCATTGGATTCGGGTTTACGCTTCGTGGCATCCGTCAGATCATCAACCCCATATTCCAGAGTGTTTGGTCCCTTGCGTGTCCAATTTATACACCTGCTGACCTTATCAACTATTCTCCCGGGAATGTGGAGGCGACCGCAACGGCCGGTGGTCCTGCCTGTTCGGTCCGGTATCCGGGGACGATCGCCCGACACCCGGGACCACCACCGGGACGGTTATGTATGATGCCCGGGATCACTTCTCAGAAGACCCATGGCGTGCTCGGACCCGCCGCGCGGGATCTACCTCACCTACTTCATCCAGGGGCTCATCCTCCTCGCCGCAGCCTCCAGCATCACCGCAGGCGAATACTTCCTCGGGTTCTCGGCCGGCTTTGCCTTCCTCCTGACGATGGCGCCGACCCTCATGACGCGGAACCTGCGCCTCTGCCTGCCCTGGGAAGTCAACCTTTTCGTCGCCGTCTCCCTCTACCTCCACGTCATGGGGCACGTCGCGGGCTACTACATCAGCCTCGCGCCCTACTACGACAAACTGACCCACCTCGTCTCCTCGGCCACCATCGCGCTCATCGCCTTCTTCATCGTGGCCCTCGCCGACCGCCGGGGGGAGGTGCGGCTGACGATACCGGTCGCCGTCGTCTTCATCCTGATCACGACGCTGGCAGCGGGGGCGGCATGGGAGATCTACGAGTTCGTGGCCGACGAGGTCTTCGATACGGGCCTCCAGCACGGGAACACGGATACCATGGTCGACCTGATCATGGACCTCGTCGGTGCGGCGATCGTGGCCGTCTTCGCCGCTATTGCTCTTTCGCGGGCAGAGGGACAGCAGTTTATCCGGTTCTTCGCCGAACTGCCCCCCGATGTGATGCCGGCCGACGTCGTGAGCGATCCGGTCGATCAGGTTCATGGCCGGTGATCCGCCCGGCGCCGACCGGCCGGATTCTATTTATATTCATGAGGGCGAATAAAATATAGTGACCCTGAAGGCCCCGGACACACGACACCTGGCGTTGTTCATGCTCATCCTGCTCCCGTCCATGACCGGCTACATGGCCTGGGAAGCACGCGCCGTCGACGTGACCGTACTTGAGATCGACGGGGCGCCCGAAGGCATCGTCTATATCACCGACCCCCACGTCCGGCCTTCGAACATCGACCACGTCCGGGAGGTGATCGCCGAGGTCAACCGGCTAGACCCGTCGATCGTCCTGATCGGCGGCGACTTCGTCACCGGCGAGGAGTCGGACTTCGCCGCCCAGGAGGTGTGGCGGTCGCTCGATGCACCGACCTACGCCGTCCTCGGGAACCATGACTACCGTGTGGGGACCGACGGCACGGCGGGCATTGAGAAGATGCTTGCCGTCCGGACCCTGGTCAACGCCCCTGTCGCCGGGTATGATCTCTCCGCCTTGAACGACGGCTCCGCCGATACCGCGTTTGCCGACGGGCTCGCGGGGACGCTCGAAGAGAATGGCGTCCACGTCCTCAGGAACGACTACGTTCAGGTCTCCGCCGGGGGCGAAGAGGTCGTCATCGTCGGGGTCGACGATGGCTGGGCCGGGATGGCGGACCCGCCCGACGTCCCGGCGACCGACACGTTCACCATCTACCTTGTTCACGAACCGTCCTGCCGGGCCGACTGGGGCGCCGACCTCATCCTCGCCGGCCACACCCACGGCGGGCAGTTCCTCTTCCCGGTCGTGGCGCAGTTGAACGACTACGGCGTCGTCGAGCTCGCGGGGATGTTCGAGACGAACGGGACGCCGACCTACATCTCCCGCGGGGTCTGCAGCGCGGACGTCGCCGGGGTGGACCTCCGGTTCAACTGCCCGCCCGAGATCGTCCTGATCAACCCGACCGACGAGCAGCTCCAGGCCATCGCCTGACCGCCTACGGTTCGAGGATCGCACGCGCCCGTTCGGCGATCAGCAGCGTCTCCCGGAGGGAGAGGCCCGCATCGTGGGCGATCGTTGCAGCATCACCGTAGGCGACCTGTTTTGCCGTGAGGATCCCGGCGGCGGCGAGCCGGGTGGAGACCGACGGGCTCACCCCGCTGACGATGGTGACCGGGTAGGACCCGGTATCCTCGATCATCGTCCGGAGGTTCTTCTCCTCGGGGTAATCCCACCCGATATGCCCGATCCCCCGGCAGGTCGCGTAGCGTTTTGCGTGTTCAGAGAGTTTGGTGTTGCAGACGATCAGGGCACCGTCGATCGAGACGGAGCACCTCCCTGACCGGAACCCCTCCTGGAGGTCCTCGACGATCGCCCGGGCGATCCGCCCTTCGTCGAGGCCGGTCATCCGGTGATGGTTCGCGTGGTGCTTCACCTCGACGAAGAACGTGATGGCGTCCCGGTAGGCGATGGCGTCCACTTCGTGCTCCCCGCACCGGCCGGCAAGGATGCACCCGGTCTCCACGCGGTAGCCGTGCTCCCGGAGGAGGACCCGCACGAACTCCTCGAACTCCGGTTTCGGGCGGAGGAGGGCGAGCGCTCTCCGGAGGTTGGTGCGGTGGGCAACGGCAGGGCGGACAGCCCTTGCGCGGGCGCGGATCATCCGGAGGACCGCCGCGGTCCTGACCCCGTCCAGCACCTCCTCCTCGATTTCGCCGGCGATCCGGTCGGCATCCTCCTCGCCAAGGCCCATGTTGCGGAGTGTCCGCCGCACCCTCCCGGAGTCGAACGGCTGCAGGGTGCCGTCGGCCTTCGTGACATGCTTCATCAGGTACGAATACTTGGCACCGGATAAGAAAAGCGTTCGCTCCTGTCCTTCCGAGAAACGGCGCCCACCAGGCGATCGAGGTGACCCGGAGCCTGTCGATCGACGATAGCCCCGGGACGGAGGTCCGCAAGGTCGATGAAGAGCAGGGCGACCCGGTTGCCGCCCCGGGGGCGTAAGGTAGGGAGATGGTTGAGCACGTCCGCCCCATACCACCGGTTCCGGCCGGGCTTGCTCTTATCGTCTCCCGCGTCAAAGAGGTATTTGAGAGAATGGAAACGTTACAACGCCCGGTCATCCTGATCCTCGGCGCAGGGGCCGTCGGCCTCGCGGTCGCCGGGAGGCTCTCGGGAGTGGCGGGGGTCTACGCGGCCTGCCGGCCGGTGCACGCCGGCGCGATCCGGGACCGGGGCCTCGTCATGGAAGGGATCTGGGGAGACGGCACCGTCAGGGGGGTCATCCCCGTCTCCGCGCCGGAAGAGGTCCCCCCCGCGGTCGACTTCGTCGTCATCACCGCGAAGGGCACCGACACCCGGGCGGTCTGCGAGGAGTATGCCGGTATCATCCGTGGCCGGCCGACGGCAAGCCTCCAGAACGGCATCGGAAACGAGGAGATCATTGCAGACTACACCGACACCGTCATCGGCGGGACCGTGACGACGAACTTCGCGGTCGTGGGCCCGGGACACGTCCGGGTCTCAAGCGAGAGCGCCCCGATGCGCCTCGGGGCCTGGTCCGCCGGGGCTGGCGAGGCTCCCGGCCGCCTGATCGAGATCGTCCGGTCCGCCGGCATCCCGGTCGAGGCGGACGCCGATATCCGGTCGGGAAAATGGGCGAAGGCTCTCCTCAACATCGCGGTGAACCCGCTCTGCGCCCTCCTCGCGGCCCCGGTCGAGGTGGCCGCCGACGGGAACATCCGCGAGACCGTCGCCGCCCTCATCCGCGAGACTTTCGCCGTCGCCGGCGCCGAAGGGGTGCGGCTTCCCTGGGCAACCGCCGACGACTACCTCGCTCACCTCTTCTCGGTGCAGGTGCCCGACTTCGCCGCGGTCTACCCCTCCATGTACTACGACCTCCGGCTGGGCCGCCGAACGGAGATCGACCTCTTGAACGGCTACGTCGCGCGCCTCGGGGAGCGGCACGGCATCGCGACGCCGCACAACCGGTGCATCGCCGGCCTCGTCCGCTACGCTGAGGCGCACCCGGTGACCCGGTGAGGGGCGCTCACTCCCCGGCCAGTTTCGCCGCGAGCCGCCGGGCCGCCTCCCGCGCCTTCGCCTCGGTCCTCCAGAGCCCGGTTTTGCCGACGGGTCTTCCTTCCCGGTCGTAGAGCTGCACATAGTAGCCGCCGTCCTGGCGGGCGAACCGGACCTCGCCGAGGATCCCCGGGCCGTACTCCTGCATGCCCTGATCTTCTCGACGCTGGAGATATGAACGTTCCGCGCCCCGGTCACCAGGCCTATATGGGAGGAGTGTAGACAACCCGTGCGGGGTGAACGTGATGATACTCATCGTGTACTACTCCTGGCAGGGGCATACGGAGAAGGTGGCGGCGACCCTCGCGAAGCGGGTGGGGGCCGGGCTTGCCGAGATCAGGCCGGTCGCTGAGGTAGGGATGTTCAGGAAGGGAATGATGTCGATGCTTGGAATGCGGGCGCCGATTCAGCCGGTGCAGGCGGACCTGGCCGACGTCGATCTCCTGGTCGTCGCAACCCCGGTCTGGTCGCGGAAGATCCCGCCCTACGTCAACGAGTACCTCTCCCGGGTCACGAACGGCCGGGGAAAACCTTTCTCGGTCCTCGCTGAGATGGGGGGATCGGGGGGCGAGAACGCCATCGCGATCGTGAGGAAAGCGCTCGAAGCAAAGGGGATGCGGTTCGTCTCCTCAACTGTGACACTGGAGAGCGACGTCGATGCCGGGCGTATCGACCGGACGATCGAGGAGTTCGCCCGGACGATCGCGAAGGCTCCCGTGCCGGCCGTGTAAGCGGGGCCCGGCGCCCCTCACAGCGTCAGCGGTATCCCGAGGAGGTGCAGCACCACCGTGATCAAGACGCCGAAGACACCGCCGATTGCGCAGATGAGGACGGTGATCAGGTTGATCGGGATATCGGGCCGGCCGACGAGGCTCATCAGGTTGAGGAGGTTGATGAGCCAGAGCAGGATCACGCCCACGACGGCGTTGATGATGAGGCC
>NZ_DAOSET010000076.1:0-7808 GCF_035363275.1 Methanoculleus sp.
CCCGGCCGGTTCGACCGGGAGATCGAGATAGGAGTCCCCTCAGAGGACGACCGGACCCAGGTACTCCACATCCACACCCGCGGTATGCCGCTTGCGGACGACGTGGCGATCTCCTCCATCGCCCAGCAGACCCACGGATTTGTCGGGGCGGACCTTGCCGCCCTCGCCCGAGAGGCGGCAATCAAGGCGTTGCGGCGCTACCTCCCGGAGATCGACCTGGAGGCCGAGGAGATCCCGCCGGAGATCCTCGAGAAGATGGAGGTGCAGGGCAGGGACTTCCGCGACGCCCTCCGTGACGTGGGCCCGAGCGCCATGCGGGAGGTCCTCCTCGAAGTGCCGCACACCGTCTGGGAAGATGTGGGAGGGCTTGAAGAGGCAAAGCAGGATGTCCGCGAGGCGGTGGAGTACCCGCTCACCGAGCGCGAGCGGTTCGAGAATCTCGGTATCGAGCCCCCGAAGGGTGTCCTCCTCTACGGCCCCCCGGGGACCGGAAAGACCCTGATTGCAAAAGCGGTCGCGAGCGAGAGCGGGGCGAACTTCGTGCCCGTGAAGGGTCCCCAACTCCTCTCGAAGTGGGTGGGCGAGAGCGAGCGGGCGGTCCGCGAGATCTTCAAAAAGGCCCGGCAGGTGGCACCGTCCATCATCTTCTTCGACGAACTCGACGCCCTCGCCCCTGCCCGGGGCGGTGGGACCGAGTCGCACGTCATCGAGAGTGTCTTGAACCAGATCCTGACCGAGATCGACGGCCTTGAGGAACTCAGGGGCGTCGTCGTGATGGGAGCGACCAACCGTCCCGACATGGTCGACCCGGCGCTGCTCCGGCCCGGACGGTTCGACCGGCTCGTCTACATCGGCGAGCCCGGACGAGAAGACCGGGAGAAGATCCTCGCCATTCACACCCGGTACATGCCGATCGAGGGCTCCACCGTCGAAGACCTCGTGGCGATGACGGAGGGACTCGCCGAGAACGGGATCGAGGACCTGATCCTCGCCGTCGGGGCCAACCGCCGGGTGAACGTCGAAGATTTGAGGCAGCATCGCGCTGCGATTCAGGCAAACGAAGATGAAGGGCTCCGGAGCCATCTCCGGAGGAAGAAGCTCGTCGACCTCCTCGCCCAGCAGAGCGTGACCCTCGACGATCCCGCACGAGCCCGGCTCCTCAAGAAGGTATCGACCGATACCGAGGGGTTCGTCGGCTCGGACCTCGAGGCGCTCGGCCGGGAGGCGGCCATGCTCGCGATGCGCGAAGGCGTCGCGGTCGTGAACCAGACGCACTTTGACCGGGCACGGGAGAAGGTGCACGCGACGATGAACGAGCGGCTCCGGCAGTATTACGGGAAGGTGCAGCAGCACTTCAAGGGCGGGCTCCCGAAGGAGATCCAGCCGCCGGAATACCAGTGAGCGGATCTTCGGGGGGAGACCCCCGGAGAACTCTTTTTTGTACGGGCTGAACGGTCTCCGTTACGCATCATGGGGATGGGGTAATCCCCGCCCTCACCGCCGGCCGCACCAGACCGCGACGCCCATAAGCGCCGCAAGCACGGCAGCCCACCCGGCCGCAGCCTGTGTCGGCACCGCCAAAGGCTCCGCGGTCGTGCTCTCCGCCTGCGTCCAGATCCACTCGACCGCATACGAGAGCTGGACATCCTCCCCGGCCATCGCCCGTGCCAGGGTCTCCTCGTTCATCGGCATCCGGGCCGTCGGGGCGACCCCGCCGGCCAGCGACGCGTTGCTGTCGACCTGTATCCGGCCGTGCTCATCGAGCGACGCACCCGCCGGGAAGGCGGTCATGACCCCGAGAGGGAGCACCGGGCCGAGGGACTCCATCCCGAACGCCCCGTTCGTCCCATACCACGAGATGATCGCGCCCGTCCCGGATTCCGCAAAGACCTTCGGGAGGCCCTCGCCCGAGCTGATGGTGTAAGGGCTGACGAGGAGGGCAACCGGGCCCGCGTAGCGGTCGGGCCGGGGCTTGCTCCAGGACTCCCAGAGAACCGCCTGCTCCCCGGTCCCGGGGTCGTAGGTGGTGCCGTACTCGTAGAAGACCGGCCGGTCCACGAACCAGCCGGCGTAGGCGGCGGCCAGGTTGTCGTCCCCGCCCCGGTTGAACCGGAGGTCGACGACGATGCCGGGCGCACCGTCGGCGATGGCACCCTCCACCGCCGCCCTGAAGGGCTGGTAGACGTTATAGGACTCTTCGTAGACAGCGATGTAAGCGATGCCTCCGGGGAGGGTCCGGGCGGTCACGCTCTCGTTCGTGATCATCGCCTTGAGCTCCGCCGACGATCCGGCCGCTCCGTCGTTCACCTCGCGGCCGAGGAAAATGCTCGTCCGGGCGAGGGTCTCGTAGCCGTCGTCCGTCGCCGTCAGGTTGATTGTGCGGGGGACGGAATCCTCCGGGCCGGCGATGCCGACGGTTGCCGGGGTCCCGACCGGCGCCCGGGTCAGGAACCGCAGTTTGTGGAGGAGGATGCCCTCGGCGGTCGAGGGCTTGACCGGGGTCCAGATGATCGAGGTCGCGTTGATCGCCTCCCCGACCGGCCGGCCGTTCCAGGAGACCACCTCGTCGCCGAACCGGATCCCTGCCCGCTCGGCCTCGCTCCCGTCCGCGACGCACATCGCGATCACCTTTCCGGAATCGAGCCGTGCGACGGCGAGCCCGTAACCCCCGCCGATATCGGCATGCTTCGTCCCGAAGTCGTCGGGAGAAAGGACCAGGACGTGCCCGTCGGGGATGGCATACACGAACTCGCGGAGCGTCCGGTAGTAGGCGGCGTTATCCCGGGTCTTCTCGGCGTCCGCGATCTCCGGCGCGTAGGCCGCATACAGGGCGTCCCAGTCGACGCCGCGCCACTCCGTGAAGGCGTAGCGCTCTTCCATATAGGCGCACGCCTCGCGGAAGGCGTCGCTCCAGGACCTGCTGCTGAGATCGGGAGCCTCCGTCAGGTTCGCCATGATGGGCGCGTACGACGCCGTCAATTCCTCGTTGTAGGCCGTCTCGTTGTTCCGCTCAAACGGGATGGAGGCGTCCATCCATACCGTCCCGCAGGAGTCGGTGTAGAGGCCGGCGAATGCCGGCAACGTTATGGAGAAGAGAAGCAGAACCAGCAGGGCCAGTCCTGCCCTCATACCGCGTAAGTTTCTTGCATGCACGATCTTCTACCTTAGATATCAATTTTGTGCAGCGTGATTTGGGTTTTGCGGTTTTTGCGGCAGTTTTTGGCCGGCGTCCGGAAAGATTGCCGGGACAGGGAGCCCGGGGTCACCAGCCGCCCGGCGGCGGATACGCGATCAGCCCTTCCTTGACGCCCCGGACGAACCCGGCCTTCTCGTAGAGCCGGAAGACGTTTTGCTCCCTCCGGCCGGTCAGAAGCATCACCTTGTAGCAGTTCTTCCCCCACGCACGGTCCAGGGCATGGGCGAGGAGGGCCGTCCCGAATCCCCGGTTCCGGAACTCACGGTGCGTCACGACGTTCTCAATGAGGCCGTAGGGACGTGCGCCCCGCGTAAGGTTCTGGAGGATGTGGAGGACGCACGAGGAGACCGGCACGCCCCCGTGCTCGAGGATGAAGAGACAGGTCCGGGGGTCGGCGAGGATAGCCTCCCATGCCGCCTGGAGCGTATGAACATCAGCGCTCTCATCGGCGTCGTGCATATGGGTGTAGAGGGAGAGGACCGGGTTCAGGTCTTCGGAGACGGCCTCGCGGACGAGTGGCGTGTCGCTCTGCATATACCCCGGTTCTCCCTCTCCGGTAATCTCCTTTTGGTTTTACCCGCCGGGGTCCCGACCGCTCCCATATCCCCGGGGGCAACCTATTTACAGCACTATGCGCAAGCATATACATTAAAGCGCAACCCTGTAACACGGAGCCCCTCCATGCCGAACTGCACCACGTTTCTCGACGCCAACGCCTGTAACCCCACAAAAACCGCTCTCGTCGTCCCCTCCCGGGGGGAGTCCTATACCCGCGCCGACCTCCTCGACCTGGTCGCCCGGGCCGCAGGCGGCCTCCTCGCCCTCGGGATCGGGCGCGGGGAGCGGGTCTGCATCTATCTCGACAGTTCGCCGGAGTACCTCATCACCTACTTTGCCCTCTGGCGGATCGGCGCCGTCGCGGTCCCGACGAACCGGGTCTACCGGGAGAACGAGGTCCTCTACGCCGTCCGCGACGCAGGAGCCGCCGCCGTCATCACCGACGTCGAGGGTGCCGCCCTCGTCGGCCGCATCCGCGACCGGGCCCCAACACTCCGGCACGTCGTCGCCGTCGGCGGGGATGCCGCGGGCGCAATCCCCTGGGTTGACCTCCTCCGTGCCGAACCGTGCCGCCGTGCCGCCCACTGCCGGTTCGACGACCTCTGCCAGATCCAGTACACCTCCGGGACCACCGGAAAGCCGAAAGGCGCCATGCTCACCCACGGAAACTGGATCGCGGCAATGGACGCCGAACGGGACGTCCTCCGGATCACCCCCGACGACATCTACCTCGGCATCTACCCGATGGGGCACGTCGGCATCAGCTGGGGCGTCGCCACCCTCCGGGCCGGCGGGACCTACGTCGTCATGGAGCGGTTCGACCTTGACCGCTACCTCGACCTCGCCCATGAGCACCGGGCGACGATCGTCGCCGGGATGCCGCCGGTGATCCACTCACTCCTCCAGACCCCGCCGGGGACCGAAGCGGCGCTCGCCACCGCACGGGCGATGATCAGCGGCGGCGGCCCCCTGACGCCCGGCGTCTGGAAACCCTTCCACGAGCGGTTCAAGATCCCGGTCGTCAACGCCTACGGCCTCTCCGAGACGGTCGTCGTCGGGACCGGGACCGCCATCCGCCCGGAGCACTACGCGACCGCCGACGAATTCCGGAGTGTCGGCACCCCGGTCGGCTTTTCGGAGGTGAAGATCGTGGACGCGAACGACCCCGATCGGGAGCTCGAGGCCGGTGAGGACGGGGAGATCGCTCTCCGGGGACCCGGGGTGGCGCTCGGCTACTGGCAGATGCCGGAAGAGACCGCCGCCACCTTCCTCCCTGAGGGCTGGTTCCTGACCGGCGATGTCGGCCACCTGGATGCGGACGGGATGCTCTACATCACCGACCGCAAAAAGGACATGATCGTCATGTCGGGCTGGAAGGTCTACCCGACCGAGGTCGAGGACGTCCTGGTCCAGCACCCGGCCGTCCGCGACGCGGCGGTCTTCGGGTGCACCGACGAGCACCGGGGGGAGGTCCCGGTGGCGGTGGTGGTCCCCGCCGGAGAGGGCGTCGCCGCCGAAGATATCCTCGCCTTCGCCCGCGAACACCTCGCGGGCTACAAGGTCCCCCGCCGGATCATCTTCACCGCCGAGATCCCCCGGGTGAACGGGTGGAAACTCCTCAGGAAGCGCCTGCGGGAAGAATACTGCACCGCCAGCGGTGCGTGAAGCCGTACCCGACGGGTAGTATTAAGAAACGGGCCGTGAATAGATAGTCCCGAGAGATAGCCGAGGTACAGACGTGGCAAACACCACCAGACGTTCGACGGGGATTGCGGGCCTTGACCTTGCGCTCGACGGGGGGTTCCCGCCGGGCACTCGCATCATCATCTCCGGATCTCCTTTAAGCGGCCTTGAACTCCTGGCGCAGCAGTTCTGGCAGGCCGGAGAGAAAACAGGCACCTACCTGATGCTTGATGCCGTGCCGACCGAGGAGATGACCGACGCACGGGGGATGGACGCCGTAACGCTCGCCGGAGCCATGCAGGGAGAGCGGATCGTCGTGGACTCACTCTCCACGCTGATCGCCGACCGGGGGATCAATGCAGCCACCCGGTTTGTCCTCGAGGATACCCGGGGGATCGTTGATTCCGGGGCAACCATCGTCTACCTCCTCTACACCGGTCTCCACAGCCCCCTCGAGGAGGCGCGGATGATGCGTGCCGCCGACATCTTCATCACCCTCAGACACCAGGTCCACGGCAACGAGTTCGAGCGGACG
Source organism: Methanoculleus sp. (assembly GCF_035363275.1). Taxonomy (NCBI): domain Archaea; kingdom Methanobacteriati; phylum Methanobacteriota; class Methanomicrobia; order Methanomicrobiales; family Methanomicrobiaceae; genus Methanoculleus; species Methanoculleus sp. Next base: position 5,973 of record NZ_DAOSET010000076.1, read on the forward strand.
CTCGCCATCGAGAAACTCAAGGGTGCGGACGTGCCGCAACGGGTGATCCCCTACCACATCATCGCCAGGGGCCTCGAACTCTCGACGACCTCGCGGGTGGTCTAGGCCGGGACCCGCCTTCGCGCCACACAAAGACCTTCGGTCTTCTCAAACTCGCTTACGCTCGCACTTCGCGTGAGACGGTGGAAGGCTCAGTCCGGATACCCGGCCCGGACCTCGCCTGCCGCAGCGACCATATTCTTCAGTTTTCCAGACGCGGCTTCGCGTGACTGCATCCGGAGGCCGCAGTCAGGGTCAAGGAGCATGGCTTTCGCCGAAAAGACGTCGACTCCGGCCTCGATCCGTTTGCGAATAACCTCGACGCTCTCGATCGCGGGGCTCGCCGAGTCCACGCAGCCGTAGCCGACCATCCGGCCACGGAGATCCTTTGCCGAGAGCACCTCGATGTTATGAGGATTATTCGCAAACTCAAAATCGAAGATGGCGACATTCGTCTTCAAGACATCGTCGATGACCGCCTCCAGATTTCCGCAGACGTGGAGGCAGACGGGCACCCGGAGCCGGGCGGCGATCGCGTTGACCGCCTCGCGGCCGACGGCGAGGTTTGCCGCCCCCGTCGAGAAGATCGGCTCGTCGATCTGGAGGAGCGCGACCCCGGCGTCCTGGAGGTAGCCCGCCTCGACCGCGAGCGCCTGGGCGAGGTCCTGGACCAGTTCGTCTTTGTTCCGGTAGAACGGCGTCTCGATCGAGAGCCCGTGCGCAAGCGTGCTCGGCCCGGTGAGGATCCCCTTCACCTTCGGGTGCCGGGAGAGGGCGTACTTCGTGTCTGCGAGGGTGATCGCCTGCCGGGCGGGCTCGACCTTCCCGACGACCGACGACCCCCGGATGCCGGGGAGGTGGGAGGTGAAGGCCCGGATCATGTCGCTCCGGACCTGGCCGTCCGAGATGATATCGATCCCGGCGCTGATCTGGTCGGCGACCGCTGTCTCCACCGCGTGCTTCAGCGGGTCCATGCGGGCGAGAAGCCCGGAGCCTTTCACCACCGGGTAACTCCCGACAACGGTGGTCGGGAGACACGTGCTTATCAGGGTCATGGGGTCACGGCCTGTGCCGGTCAGACGGCTGGCAGATAACTGCTACGTCGCCGGTGTAATTAAACTCATGGGGTCAGTCTGTGCCGGTCGCGGGGGAAGAGCACCGCCTCGCGGATGTTAGGGAGGTCGAGCATCGTCATCACCAGGCGCTCGATGCCGAGCCCCCACCCGGCGTGCGGGGGCATGCCGTAGCGGAACGTCTTTAAGTAGAACTCGAAACTCTCCGGGGAGAGGCCTTTTGCGCGGATCCGCTCCACGAGGAGGTCGTAGTCGTGGATACGCTGGGCACCGGAGGAGAGCTCCATCCGGGGATGCATCATGTCGAAGGCCTTGCAGAACTCCGGCCTCTCCGGGTAGGGCATCGCGTAGTAGGGCCGGATATCGGTCGGCCAGTCGACAATGAAGTAGTGCTGTCCGACCGTATCGCCGATCGCCCGCTCGGCAGCCGGGGAGAGGTCGTCGCCGAAGGTGAGTTTCTCCTCGATCGTTCTGTTCGCGATCTCGATGGCTTCCGTATAGGGGATCCGGGGGAACGGCTTTGCCGGGGTCTTGAGGTCGACACCGAGTTCTGCGAGCTGTTCGGCGCAGTTCTCCCGGACATACTCGTAGACGTGGACGATCAGGTCCTCAAGGAGCACCATGACGTCGTTGTGGTCGGCAAACGAGACCTCGAGATCGAGGCTCGTCGCCTCGTTGAGGTGCCGGACGGTGTTGTGCTCCTCGGCGCGGAAGATGGGGCCGA
>NZ_DAOSET010000077.1:0-7752 GCF_035363275.1 Methanoculleus sp.
CTCCAGTCCCCCGTACTCACGAACCGTCGCAACCCGAAGACCTTCGGTCTTCTCCTGCTCCTGTCCTTCGGACAGTCGCATCCACGAACCACGCCACGATCGCATCCATATCCACGTGCTCCTCGAAGTGCCGGGCAAGTGCGTCATACGCGTCCGCGGCGCCGAGGGTGCCCCCGCTGGCATCCGCGACCGGCTCAAACGGCAGCCCCCGCCGCTCAGAGAGGTAGGCGAGGAGGGCGTTTGCTGCCGGAGGGTTCTGAAAGAGGCCGTGCATGTAGGTCCCGAAGACCAGGCCGTCGGGGGTCGCGGCCCCGTCGCCGGAGAACGCTGCCGGCAGTTCTCCCCGCTCCGTCTCGCCCATGTGGATCTCGTAACCCTCCACCTCTCCCATCGCAGAGAGGATGGGGCCCGGGCCGGTCGCCCGGCGCCGGACCTGGACCGTCGTCTTACGGTAGCCGGCAAAGGCCGTGACGACGTCAAGAAGCCCGAACCCCGGGTATTCGCCGGGTGTTCCCGACTCGACGCCGGAGTCGACGATCGTGCGGCCGAGCATCTGGTAGCCGCCGCAGATCCCGATGACCGGGACGCCCCGCTCGCGGGCGAGGCGGAGTTCCTCCCCCGTCCCTGCCCGCTGCAGCGTATCGAGGTCCTCGATGGTGTTCTTTGTTCCGGGGAGGATGATGCAGTCGTAGCCGGCGAGCGTTCGCCCCGGCAGGACGTAGTCGACCGAGGCGCAGCGTTCGAGGAGCTCGAAGTCGGTGAAGTTCGATAGCCGGGGGAGGCGGACGACGGCGATCCTGACCGGCCGAGCAGCCGTCCGCCGCCCTTTATCGGCGATCGAGAGCGAGTCCTCGCTCGGCAGCGGGATCTCCGCGTAAGGGACCACGCCGAGCACCGGGACCCCCGTGAGTTCCTCGAGTTTCTCGACGCCCGATGCAAAGAGCCCGGTATCCCCCCGGAACTTGTTGACGATGACCCCGGCGACGAGCGGCCGGATATCCTCCGGGAGGAGGGCGAGCGTCCCGTAGACCTGGGCAAAGACCCCGCCCCGTTCGATATCGGCGACCAGGACGATGGGAAGGCGGAGGTGGCGGGCGAGCCTGATATTGGCGATGTCGCGGTCGTAGAGGTTCACCTCCGCCGCTCCCCCGGCCCCTTCGACCACGATATGGCCGTAACGGCTCCGCAGCCGCTCGAACGCCGAGACGGCCTCGGCAAGAAGCGTATCGGTCTCCGCGTAGTAGTCCCGGATCTGCACATCCTTATATGGCCTGCCGAGCAGCACCACCTGCGAGGTCTGGTCCCCCTTCGGCTTCAAGAGGATCGGGTTCATATCGGCCGAGGGTTCGACTCCCGCGGCGAAGGCCTGGACCGCCTGGGCGATCCCGATCTCGCTCCCGTCGGCGGTGACGTAGGAGTTGAGGCTCATGTTCTGGGATTTGAACGGCGCAACCGGGATTCCGCGCCGGTAGAGCGCACGGCAGAGCGCCGCGACCGTCATGCTCTTCCCGACATGGGATGCAGTTCCGAGGACGATAAGAGACATTACCGACAGGAGCGTTGGGCTCGACGGATTATTAAGGGCGGGGGTTCATGACTGCAGTATGGACCTCTCCCCGCAAGGCCGCCGCCTCCTCGAGCGCCGCTACCTCCTCCCCGGCGAGACGCCGGACGGCCTCTTCACCCGGGTCGCCGGCGCCGTGGGGGGGCCTGAAAAGTCCCGCGAATTCTTCTCGCTCTTATCAGACCTTCTCTTCCTCCCGAACTCCCCGACCCTGATGAATGCCGGCACCGCGGGCGGGCAGCTCTCTGCCTGCTTCGTTCTCCCCGTGGAGGATACCCTCGAGGGGATCTTTCGGACCCTTGGCCATATGGCGCTCATCCACCGGTCCGGGGGAGGGACCGGGTTCTCGTTCTCCCTTCTCCGGCCGCGAGGAGACGCCGTCAACGGGACACCGGGGGCAGCGACCGGGCCGGTCTCGTTCATCCGGGTCTACGACGCCGCGACGGCGGCGGTCCGGCAGGGCGGGCGGCGGCGGGGGGCAAACATGGCCGTGCTCGCGGCCTCCCACCCCGACATCGAGGAGTTCGTGAACTGCAAGCAGGCGGGAGGACTTTCGAACTTCAACGTCTCGGTCGGGGTCGACGACCGGTTTCTCCGGTGCCTCGCGGCGGGGAAGGCGTACAACCTCACGAACCCCCGCGACGGCAGCGTATGGAGGAGCATCGACCCCGCGTCGCTCTGGCACCTCATCGCCGCCTCCGCCCATGCCTCCGGCGAACCCGGAGTGCTCTTCCTCGACGAGATCAACCGGCGGAGCACCACCCCCCACCTCGGCCCCATCGTGGCGACCAACCCCTGCGGCGAGCAGCCGCTCTACCCCTACGAGAGCTGCAACCTCGGCAGCGTCAACCTCGCCCGGTGCGTGAGAAAGGACGACCTCGACGAAGATCTGCTCGCGGCCACCGTCCGGTCCGGCATCGAGTTCCTCGATGCGGTCGTCGATGTGAACCGCTTTCCCCTCCCCGAAATCCGGGAGCGGACCCTCGCCACCCGCAAGATCGGCCTTGGCGTCATGGGATTTACCGAGGCGCTCATACGTCTCGGGATACCGTACGAGTCGGATGAGGCGCTCCGGTTCGCCGAAAGCCTGATGGCGGGGATCGCGGACGCGGCCCGGGGCCGGTCGGAGGAACTGGGCGAGGAGTTGGGATCGTTCCCGGCGATCGAGGGGTCGGTCTATACCGGGGATATGCGGAACGCCACCGTCACCACCATCGCCCCCACGGGTTCGCTCCACCTCATCGCCGGGACGACGAGCGGCATCGAGCCCGTCTTCTCGCTTGCATACAGCCGGACGATTGACGGGCAGCAGGTCGATATCGTGAGTGACCTCGTCCGGGAGTTCCTCCCCGAGACCGCCGGCGGGAGGGACGTCGCGGCGCACGTCCGCCGGTACGGGACAGTCGTTGGCCTTTCCCTCGATGAGCATACCCGGAACCTGTTCAAGACCGCCGTCGAGATCGCACCGGAGTGCCATGTCCGGATGCAGGCGGCGTTCCAGAAGCACACGGACAACGCGGTCTCAAAGACCGTGAACCTCCCGGAGGCAGCGACCATCGACGAGATCGCCCGGGTCTTCTCCCTCGCCCGGGACCTCGGCTGCAAAGGCATCACCGTCTACCGTCATCGGAGCCGGCCGGACCAGGTACTCTCTCTCGGGTGCGACGTCTGCCTGATTGACGCATGACATGCCAACTAATATATAACGAGAGCTGAAAGGTACATGCAATGAACGGTGGGATATGTCCGACCTGCGGACTGCCAAAGGAACTGTGTATCTGTGAAGAAGTCGCGAAGGAACAGCAGAGAATCAGCGTAAAGATCAACAAGCGCCGGTATGGGAAAGAAGTAACGGTCATCGAAGGTCTCGACCCCTACGATATCGACCTCGAAGACCTCTCCAAGTTCCTGAAAGCGAAGCTCGCCTGTGGCGGCACGGTCAAAGACTCCTCGATCGAGCTGCAGGGCAACCATCGCGAACGGGTGAAAAACCTGCTCGCTCAGAAAGGATACAACATGGATAATATCAGTTGATCCCGGGCAGTTCTCCGCGGAGAACCCGGGTTACTTCTTTTTTGCCTGATTGGGTGCGGTTGCATGAGAGGAGCGAATGCCGCACACTGCCTGGAAAGAGCATGCCGATGCCGGATGGGATGAACGACCGGCGGAGCGGCAGAGACTATAATCTGCTAAGACGGATACATTATCACGGGAAGTGGTTGATCTATGGTGATGAGATGTTCGTTTGCGCTCGATCCCTCCTTGATGGAGCAGATCGATCAATTTGCCAGGGATCAGGCGTTCGACCGGAACGAGGCGATCCTCGAACTGATCGAGGCCGGCCTTGCCTGCCGGCAGGACGGCGGGGCGGTGACGACACGGCAGCAGCGCTCGTTTGAAGAGTTGAACCGGCTCCTCAAGGAGCTCGAGGACGTCAAAGAGATCCTTACCGAACTCCGGAACGAGGTCCGGCTGGTCCACCATACGATAGAGACCGACTGGAGCAAGGAGGCGAGGGGTGTCCCGTTCCAGACAAAGCATCCCTGGGAGTTCTGGCGGAAGTGATCGGCTAACTGATAACGTTCGTAATGCTCCGGAACCCTTCGCCGGACAGGTCGTCGCAGACGACCGCCTCGACCGTTCCCATATCGACTCGTTCCGCGTCCCGGCACCTGCTGCAGTAGGCCCGTGCCGGTGACGGTACCTCCTTTCCTTTGACCACGACACGGGCGGAGTGGACACAGAATCCGCACCGGTCGATGGGGACAGCCTCGCCCGTTGTGCATTCCACCCGGCCCCGGACGACTTGAAGGCGCCGGGTCTCACTCATAGGTCTCGACCCGGTAACCTGCACGGCCGAGGATTCCGGCGACCTCGGCCCCCCAGGCGATATCGTCGTCTGTTGCAAGCGGTGCGACCGATTCCTCCCAGCAGCGGCGGAGGATGGCATCCTCGGTGACGAGGCTCCTTCTCCCCTTCACCTTCCCGGCCTCCCGTCCGTCGCCGGCAAAGATCCGCATGGCACAGCAGGTGTATGACCGGCAGATCAGGGGGCGGCTGCCGTGGACGGTGCAGACATACTTTCCCTCCTCCTCCGGGAGGCCCCGGAGGAACGGGCACCAGGACGGGTGTCTGCTGCTCTCGGCGGTATCCTTGAACGCGTCGAGGAACCGATCCTCGACCCGGGCACGGAAGTTGCCGCCGACGATCTTCTGCCGGCAGAGGAAGTCCCGGCTGGTGAGCCTCTTCTCGATCTCGATGAGTTCTCCGCCCGCGTGCATGCAGCATTTTCCGCAGAGGGTACATTCAAACGCCTTCATCGTCTCTGTAGACTCTCGGTCCAACAGGGAATAAAGGTTCGCGAACGGGAGGCTACACAGTCCATCCCCAAGGGTTAAATCAATACGCAGACAACGAAGTGTCATGAAGGTGTGCATAATGTGCGGAGGGGAGGGCACACGGCTCCGCCCCCTTACGTTCGGGCGTCCGAAGCCCTGTATTCCGATCGTCAACAAACCCTCGATCCAGCACCTGGTCTCACACCTCGCGAACCTCGGGTTCAACGATGTGGTCATCACACTCGGCTACATGAGCGAAGCCATCGAGGCAGCCCTCGGCGACGGGTCGCTCTTCGGGGTCAACGTCACCTACGTCCACGAGAAGACGAAACTCGGGACGGCGGGGAGCGTCAAGAACGCCCAGAAATACCTCGAAGAGCAGCCGTTCCTCGTCGTCGGCGGCGACCACGTGGTGAGCCTGAACCTGCTTGAGTTCTACCGCGAGCACCTGGCAAACGACTCGCTCACCACCATCGGCCTCATCAGCATCGACGACCCCACCGAGTACGGGATCGCCGAGATCGACGCGAACTACCAGATCAAGAGGTTCAAGGAGAAGCCGAGCCCCGGCGAGATCTTCTCGAACCTCGCGAGCACCGGTATGTACGTCTGCGACCCGGAGATCTTTGACCACATTCCCTCCGGCGAGAAGTTCGACTTCGCCCGCAACCTCTTCCCCGAGCTGATGGAGAAGGGCTACCCCCTGAAGGCCTGGCTTGCCCGGGGCAACTGGTCCGATGTGGGGAGCCCCCGGTCGCTCCGTGAGGCGGAGCGGTGGAAACTGCAGGATATCGGGTTCACCAACATCTCCGGCGACCTCTACATTAAGGGCGCCCGGATCCTCGGCCCGGCGCAGATAGGAAGCTGCGTCTCAGTCGCGGCGAACTCCCGCGTGATCGGGCCGGTCTCGATCGGGGCCGGGACGATCATCGAGGAGAATGTCGTCATCGGGCCGTATACGAGCATCGGGGAGGGGTGCATCATCAAGAGCGGCGCGAAGATCTTCTCGTCGTCCATCTACAACCGGGTCGTGGTCGGGAACGAGAGCACCGTCAGCGGGAGCATCATCGACAACGACACGTTCATCGGCAGGGGGTGCAACGTCGAGCACGACACGGTCATCGGGCCGCACGCGGTGCTGAAAGGCAACGTGGTCGTCCACTCCGGGACCCGGCTCTGGCCGGAGGTGATCATCCCGGAGGGGACGGTCGTGAAGGAGCATGTTCTAAACGAGAGTTACGACACGAGAACCGAGGGGTCGTAGAGTCCGGGCATCTTTTTTCGGCGAGTGGGACGCCGGCACCCCAACATCTTCTATCCGGGTGGCAACCGGGGCCTTCGTCATCGGCGAAGCTCCTCCTGAAGCACCCGGAGGCGGTCGGGACCCAGAGACCCGGGACTGCTCCCGGCGGGAAAAAGGGTTATTCACCCGTGCCTGACAAGCCGGTGCGTCAGCGCGACGAGGGGGTGGCGGGCGTAATCGAGCACCTTGATGTCGTCGAGCGTATTGAGGTTCAGGGTCTTTGCAGTCCGCTCCATCCCGAGCTCGATGTTCTCCCTGACCTCGATGATATAGGCGTCGAGATTCGTGATTCCGAGCCGTTTTGCCGCGATCGCCCGGTGGTGGCCGTCGACCAGGATCCAGCGGCCCGGCCGGCGCACCACGATCAGGGGTTCGGCGAGCCCTTTCTTGATCTCGTACATCCTCCCCTCCAGTTCGTCCTCGTAGATCTTGGACTGGGTGGGGAGGAGTTCGTTGATCGGGACCGAGCCCCGCCTCAGCGTCGGTTCCACCCCGTAGAGTTTCTTCAGGGTCTCGATGAACTTGAAGACCTTATCCGGCGAGACGTGTTCGATCTGGGACCGGATGACGTCGGCGTTCGACATGATCCCGATGAGTTCGTTCTTATCGTTGACGACCGGCAGTTTCTGGATACCGGAACGAAAGATGACGCGGGCTGCATCGTTCACGCTCATATCCGGGTCGGCGACGATGAGGTGGCGGGACATCACCTGCTCGACGGGCGTCGCGGGATGGGCAAAGAGGAGGTCCCGTGCCGAGATGTAGCCTACCACCTCTTTTGAGTCCTCCACAACCGGAAACCCGTCGTGGTGCGTCCGCTTTATGGTTTCAATGACGTCCCGGACCGTTCCCTGGGCGTTGACGGTGACGACATCGTAGGTCATATAGTCCTTGACCTTTTTTCTATCCATCATGATAGTGTCACGCTGGCTCGTGATGAATTGTTCGGTAGAATGGAAAAAAGGTTATTCGATGGGAATTGCGGTCCCGGTCTCGGTCGGCGCTTTCTTCAACCGGACCTCGAGAACGCCGTTCTTGAACGAGGCAACTGAGTTCTCCTGGGTCACCTCGGCGGGAAGCAGTACCGTCCGGCTCATCTGCCCGTAGACACGCTCCCGCATGAAGAAGTCCCGGGTATCTTCCTCCGTCTCATCCGTCCGCATGCTTACGATCTCCAGGTGCTGAGGGTCGATGAGCCGGACGGCGACGTTCTCCTTCTCGACGCCGGGGAGATCGGCAACAACGATCACCTCGTCCTCGTGGTCCCGGACATCTACGCGGAGATCACGGACTACCGGGACGATCCGGCCCCTGACCTCTTCTCCCCGCGCGCCGATCCCCCCGAGCATGGATTGGAACCTGCTTTCCATCTCGGCCATAAGGTCATCAAAGTCCTGCCATATCGTGCGATACGGTCCACGTTCGATTCTTGCCATTGTAATCGCTCCTTTTCCTGAGATTGCCCGGGCGACCTGGCCTCCCTGGCTAACCTAAAGGTAGTGGTTTATTTATTTAAATAAATCTCATGGGGCAATTCATCCCGTACA
>NZ_DAOSET010000078.1:0-7137 GCF_035363275.1 Methanoculleus sp.
CCTGATCCTGGCAGACAAGCCCTACCTCCAGGACGCCACAGCGGTCTTCGGCCACGTCTTCGTCGGGTTCCTCTGCTTCTACCTCTACTGCCGGATCCGGAACAGAATTCGACAGGCAGGGCTGTCCGCGCACCTCTCGCCCGAAGGCCTCCTCCTGAAACTCTCGGAGGTCTACTCCGTGGTCTACGGGGACGAGAAACGGATAACCGAGGTGCCGGAGCAGGTGCGGGGAATCGCCGAGAAGCTCAATCTGGAGATCCCCGGTATGTGAAGGGCCGGGTGCGCGATGCGGTAGAAAGAAGGGAGAGATGGTGGGGATACCCGCCGTCTAGGTGAGTTTCCGGTACAGGGCGATGTCAAGCGGACCGGCGAACAGCGGTCCTGCTTTCTCCACAAAACCCTGAAAGTGGGATGTGTTGTTGTGGAATTCGATCGCGGCCTGGTCTTTCCAGACCTCGACGAACGTGAACTTTTCGGGGTCCCCGATGTCGGCATAGAAGTCGTAGGAGACATTTCCCGCCTCGCTTCTGCTGGCCTGGACCAGATCCCGGGCGAGGTTCACGAGGTCGTCTGCCTTGCCTGCTTTGGTACTGCATTTAGCAACAATGGTTATCATTCAAGTATCTCCCAATGCCGGTCGGCAACATATGTGATTCTTTTTGGAGAGTTGATAAACCTACGCACCTGCCCGGAAGACTTCCGCCGCGTCCTGATGGTCGTCGCGACCCCGGCAGCGGCGTTCAGAGGGGGGGGTGGAGGTGGACAGCCGGTACCCTGCGGCGTGACGGGAAGATATGCGCCCTCGAGGGATACCGAAACAGCATAGCGCCCGGGAACCTGATATGATCCCGGCAGACTATGTGGATCGCAAACGTCCTCGACGGAACGGTCACGCTATTTATCGGCATCATAACCCGGGCCTTCAACGCGAGCGGCCTCATTGCGGGCTACAACACCGCGCCTTCAGAGCAGCGGGCGAGGTACGACGAAGAGACCGCTCTCCAGGTTCGTGGGGAACCTTCTGGTCGCCGCTTCCATCGTCCTCCTCGCCCGGCGGGCTCCTGCCGGCAGTTGCCGGAGCACCGGACAGCCTCGCCATCGTATCATGGATCCTCTTCCTCGCGGTCATCGTCGGGGGCGTCGTCTACATGAATATTGCCGATCGTTTCAGGCGGTGAGGCGCGGAACGGGGCACTCCGCAACTCAAGCAGACCCCCCAGGCCCGGCCTTCCTCTCCGCGTAATCCGGGTGCCGGGCCGAAAAGACCGCTCCGATGAAGATCGGGAGCCATATGCAGATGTCCGTGACGACCCCGAGGAGCGGGACGATAGTGAACCGGCAGAGGGACCAGTACGAGGACGGAGACGATCGCGAAGATGAGCGTCGTCGTCCAGGCGATGATGAACCGGTCTTTGAGTCCCGGTAGCCGACGAGGAGGGATGCGGCGAGCGAGAGGAGAAGAATGAACTCGAACGGCACCGGGGTGTAGACGACGAGGCCGGCAAAGATCAGCCAGGGAGAAAACAATACGAGAAGATCGAGGGTCTTCATGGGGGTCGTCACACCCGATATTGAAGGTTTTCGGACTGCGTGATGAACATTTTGGAACGAATCCGGGGACAGTCCTGCATGAGTAACGGCTATATACGCTCTCGCCCTCCGGAGTCCCGGAGATGAACCTTATGTCACGCCGGACCGTTATCATCCTCGCCGCCGTTGCGGTGCTCGTCCTTCTCGGCATCGTCGTGGCCGTCGTGCTGCCGCAGGGGGGCACCGCAGGCCCCCTGCCGCTCGATACGATCACCCTGCCTGCGGGGTTTGCGATCGACGTCTACGCCGGGAACGTCACCGGAGCCCGGTCGATGGCCCTGTCGCCGAACGGGACGCTCTTTGTCGGGAGTCGCGGTGCCGGAAACGTCTACGCCATCCCCGATCGCGACGGCGACGGGAGGGGCGACGAGGTGATCGTCATCGCGAGCGGTCTAAACTCCCCGAACGGGGTCGCGCTCCGGAACGGCTCCCTCTACGTCGCCGAGATCAGCCGCATCCTCCGCTACGACGATATCGAGGCGAACCTCGAGAGCCCGCCCGAGCCGGCGGTCGTGAGCGACGCCTTCCCCGGTGAGGCCTCGCACGGCTGGAAGTTCATCGCGTTTGGCCCCGACGGGAAACTCTACGTCCCGGTCGGGGCGCCCTGCAACGTCTGCAACCCCGACGACGAGCGGTTCTCCACGATCCACCGGATGAACCCGGACGGGACCGAACTCGAGATCTACGCCCGGGGCATCCGGAACACGGTGGGGTTCGACTGGCATCCGGAGACCGGTGAACTCTGGTTCACGGATAACGGCCGCGACTGGCTCGGCGACGACGTCCCGCCCGACGAGCTGAACCGGGCGCCGGAGGCCGGGATGCACTTCGGGTTTCCCTACTGCCACGGGAGATCGATCGTCGATCCTGAGTTCGGGGCCGGGCGGTCGTGTGCTGAATTCACCCCGCCCGAGCAGGAACTCGGCCCGCACGTCGCCGCGCTCGGCATGCGGTTCTATGACGGCGGGCAGTTCCCGGAAGAGTACGCGAACCGGATCTTCATCGCCGAGCATGGGTCCTGGAACCGGATCGAACCGATCGGTTACCGGGTGATGACGGTCACGCTCGAGAATGGGACGCCCGTCTCCTACGAGCCCTTCGCGGAGGGCTGGCTCCAGGGGCGGGACGTATGGGGAAGGCCTGTCGATGTCGAGGTTGCCGGCGACGGCTCGCTCCTGGTCTCGGACGATCGGGCGAACGCCGTCTACCGGATAACCTATACGGGGGTCACTTCCCCTTCCTGACGACTCTCTTGAAGGGGAACGGGGTCGGGCCCGGCGTGATGATCGGGAACGTCCCCTCCGCCGCCCGCCTGACGTCCTCGATCGAGTAGAACGCCTTGGGGTTGAATTCGTGGATGGCGTCCTCCACGTTCTTGATATTCTTTCTCTTGACCACCGAGAAGATGACCTTGCCCGGTCCCTGCTTCCCCTGGGCGTCGAGGACCGTCACCCCGTAGCCCGCGGCGCGGAGGTAGTTGATGAGGTTCGTTGCATCCCGCTGGGTGATGATCCGGATGAGGGCAAGCCCCATCGCGAGTTTCTCCTCGACAATCATCCCGACGTAGTTTCCCGTGGCGAACCCGGCCGCGTAGGCGAAGTAGTTGAGCGGGTTCGTGAGGTTCTGAAAGATCTGGCCGACGGCAATGATCCAGATGAAGACCTCGAAGAACCCGAGGACCGGGGCGACCATCTTCATCCCCCGCGAGACGAAGATGATCCGCATCGTCCCGATGGTGACATCGCAGATACGTGCAAGAAAGATGAATGCCGGGACGACGACCAGGGAGAAGAACTCCGGACCGACATCCGGGACGATGCCGAGCATGGATCATTGTTGATGAGCGGGTAATATAATCCTATCCATATGTAAATATCTGGCGGCCACAAAAAATTCGTGAGACGCCGTTTTTCAGGAAAATAATCAAAAATTCGGCGAAAAACGGGTGATGGCGGATCCGGGTTTCCGGGCAGACCCGGTGCCCGCCGTGCATCACTCTTTCGCCCGGAGTCTCTCGATCTCTTCTTCGACCTCTTTTGCGCCCTGCTGGTAGAACTCCTTCTCTTTCGGGTCCAGTTCGATGAGCAGGCGGTAGAACTCACCTGCATGCACCTTCTCCTCGTCCGCGACATCCCGCAGGACCTCGCGGGCCAGTTCGTTGTCGGTGGCGTCGGCCATCTGGAGATAGAACTGGATGGCTTCGTATTCAGCGGCGATCGTGTAGCGGATGGCACGGATACGTTCGTTGTGGCCCATCGTCCGGTCGATGTTGTTCCCGGCAAACGGTTGTGAAAATTCAGGCATATGGTAAACCTCACGAGAGTCGCTCCGGCCGCAGCGGCGTGCCGGTAGCTGGCCGGTTTACTCTGGAGAAACTATATGCCGGTCGGTTTTTGCGTGCAGGGGGAGAGGAGGAGCCCGGTCTGTCCGGTCCCGCCCCTGCAGGTGCCCTGTTCCCTGTGCTTTTGCGCGTGGTGAGGGAGAGAGGGGTGACAGCTTCCGGCGGGGCGGGATATGATCGATCCGTTTCCTTCAAAATACTACTATAATCAATAATATTCTCTTAACTGTGCTGTACGTCATCGGATATTTTCCATATCTCTAAATAGTATTCCACGAGAGTTACACCTGAATGTAAATTCAGGTGATCGAAATGGATAACGGCCGGGTGAAGGGAATTCGCCCGATTAAGATCTTTTTCGCGCTGACAGTGCTTATCTGCGCAATGCTGATAGCACCGGCAGCTGCAGAGGCCCTGCCCGACAGGGTCTATGTGAACGCATCGTATGACGATGAAGCGCCCGACTATGGGGTACTGAACTTCTCAGGCATCCAGGACGCTATTGACGGCGTCACGGAGGGCGGCGAGGTCTGGGTCTACAACGGGACATACAACGAGTCGGTCGTGATCGACAGAAGCATGACCGTCACGACTGTTTCATACCTTGAATGCCCTGGCCTTGATGGGGTGACCCTCGACGCCATGGGTGCGCATACCGGTGTCGAGATCACCGCAGATCAGGTCTCTTTCTCGGGGTTTAAGGTCGAAAACGCTTCCGGGGTCGGGATCTATGCCCATGGTGTTGAAGCGGTCGAGATCATCCACAACAACGTCTCGGTCCTCGAGGAGATCTATGCGATCACCTATGGTATCCTGGTTCAGGTCGGCACGGATGTCTGCATAGACAGCAACGAGGTGCGTGCCATCGGGAGCAGCGCTCAGGCGGGCATCACGGTCGATGAGGTGACCGATGCCTGCATCCACGACAACTACGTCGTGGCGGTCTCGCAGCACCGTGAATCGACAGCAGTAGGGGTGAACCCCATTACGATTCGTGTCGCACCTGACCTTGAAGAAGAAGATGACCCAGCCTTCGCTGCTGAGGACGCCGCTCCTCCGATAGAGTCCCTCGGGGTTCTGATCATCAGGAGTGCTGATGTCGTCGTCGAGAACAACCGGGTCGTATCCGTGGGCGCCTGCACCCCGGACGAGCCGGATCTGCACCACTCGGCCGTTGAGGCCTGGGGTATCCGGTCCGGCAACTCGGAGAGCCTGAAGATCCTGGAGAATAACGTCACGGTCGTCGGAATGGCTCTCGACGCAGCCTGGACGGTCGGTATCCTCGGCAACGGCGAGAACGCACTCGTCCAGAACAACACGGTCGAGGTTATCACCGAGTCCTGGGTCGTCCTGCCGGTAGGCATCGTGATCTCCGAGGCCGAGAAGGGGCAGGTTCTCGATAACGAGGTCGAGGTAGAGGCCACCTGCATCGGCGAGCCCGACGAAGGAGAAATCAGTCCGGAGGCCGCCGGCATCATAGCCGACAATTCGCCGAAAGCCCAGGTTCTCAGGAACGACGTTCGATACACGCTCACCGTCACCGACGCAGGCCAGCTGGCCATGACGTCGACAGCGGGTATCCACATTCGCGGATGCGATGAGTCCCGGGTGAGCGAGAACATTGTCATCATCCAGACCGGGATCTTCAACCTGCCGGTCGACGGTGACGAATCCACTCAAGACGAAGAGTCCCTGACTCTGGGGGTCGGGAGGGTTAAAGGCATCGACGTTGAAGTGAGCAACGAACCCGAGATCTGCGATAACGTCGTGCATGCCTTCGGCACTGTCATGACCTACGATGAGACTGCCGGGGGCCTCAATGTGGGCGCCCTCTCCGCTCTCGTCCTGACAGGCATCCACGTCTGGAGCGCCTCCGACGACCTCCTCGTGAACCCCGTGGTCCACGAGAACGTGGTCGTGGTCAGGGCGCAGACGCAGACCTATCTGGTTCCCGAACTGGAACTCGATGAAGAAGAGGTACTAACCGCCCTTGCAGACAACAGCGCCCTGCGCGCCCGTTATGTCGGCATGATGCAGGAGAGTGAGGAGTTCTCCGTCGCAGCGTGCCTCGCGGACACCGAAGGCCTGTCGACCCTCACGGGAAGCGACCTTGAGTTCGAACCGGACATCAATGAGGCAACCCTCGCTGCCGCACTCACGGTAACAGCCGGCATCGTCCTCGAAGATGTCCTGAACCCGGAGGTCTGCTGCAATTACGTGCCGGTGTACCAGGACGTCGCCGTCATTGCGGGTGACCTGCCGGTCAATGACGTTGACGTGACGCTCCAGACTCCTTTCTCGTTAGGGCTTATCGACCAGGCCTTCTCGGATGAGCAGGTGCAGCGGGCGGTCCTGCTCGGCCTCATCAACGAGAACGGCAACGGGTGGCAGAACCTCTCCGAAGAGGAGAGAGCGGCGATCACGGAAACCGTCCTCGCCGGAGATACCGGTGTTCTTGCAGCCTACACTGAAGACGAGACGCTCACCGGGTATCAGGCACTCATGGAAGACGGGGAAGCGTTCGAGTTCCTGAACGGAACCCGGCTTGCGGCCGCGGTCCCGCTCTCGGTGAGCTGCGGCGTCTACGTCAACGACGCCGAGGGAGAGATGGTGATCCACGACAACGAGATCATGGTAGAGACCAGCGCTGCCGGCATTGCACTCGCGGAGGGCGGCGACCTCGATGTGCCCGACCCGGCGGCTGGATCCGTCGGCATTGTAGCGGCGTTCGGCTTCGCCGGAACAGGTGACTCCATCGACGTCGAAGAGAACTGTATCCATGTGATCACCGACGGCATGTTCCTGGGCCAGGCCATGGGAGGCGATAACGAGACCGCCGACGCAGTAGCAGGCACCGCAAACCTCCTCCTCGGAGTGGGAGTTCTTGCCGGTGCAGACGACGAGCGCGTCGTGAACAACAACGTTACTGTCGCACAGAGAAGCCGGGCCCAGACCCTGGCGTTCAACATGGTTAAGGACAGGACGGCCCTCAGCGTTGCCGCTACGGCGGGCGTGGGCATCGGTATCGTCCTCGATCCGTACGAGGTCCTCGATCCCGACACCTATGAGCCCGCTCCCCCCGCGCCGAACGAGTGGTTCGCAAGCGTCATCGAAGGTAACACCATTGCCGTCACGAACGATATCAACGCTCTCTCGCTCGCCGAGATGCTGCTCCCTGCACCCCTCGACGGGTCGTCGAACGCGCT
>NZ_DAOSET010000079.1:0-7020 GCF_035363275.1 Methanoculleus sp.
CTCTAACCTGTACTTTTTTTGCCTTCGGGCCGACATACTCAGTATATGACCATTGACGTCCTCGCGTTTGCGACTTCCCCCCGCCGCCACGGGAACTCCGAGATCCTCCTCGACTGGGTGCTCGCGGCGATGGAGGAGCAAGGGGCTGCGGTTGAAAAGATCGTCGTCGCCGAGGCCGACATCAGGCCCTGCCGCGGGTGCAACGTCTGCGAGACGCTCAACCGGTGCGTCCAGCGGGACTACATGGACTACCTCCACGACCGGATCATCGCGGCCGACTGCATCATCCTCGCATCCCCCATCTACTGCATGGGGCTTTGCGCCCAGGCGAAGGCGCTGGTCGACCGGGCCCAGGTCTTCCGCTCCCGGAAGTACGTTCTCCACCTCCCGATCGTCCCGCCGGAGCGGAAGGGGAAGCGAGTCGGGATCTTCCTATCGACCGCCGGACAGAACTGGGATTACGTCTTTGACGCAGCGATCCCATCGGTGAAGTGCCTCTTTCACGTCGTCGATATCAGGAATACGGATATCCGGTACCTGATGGTGAACGGCGTCGACGAGAAGGGCGCGATTGAGCGCCACCCGACCGCGAAGGCCGACGCAGCGGCTCTGGCTCGGGAGGTCGTCAGACACCTGCGGGAAGTGGGCGTGGCATGAGCGAGACCGTAAAAGTCCTCGGGATCTCCGGGAGCCCCCGGCGGCACGGGAACACCGAGACCCTGCTTGACGCCGTCCTCGAGGGTGCCCGCGAGGCGGGAGGCGATGTCGAGAAGGTCGTCCTCCGGCAGCTCGACTTCACCTCGTGCCGGGGGTGCAACGCCTGTCACCGGACCGGGGTCTGCGTCATCAGCGACGACCTCACGGCGGTCCTGGAGAAGATAACCGCCGTCGACGTCCTGGTCCTCGCGTCGCCCATCTACTCGATGGGGATCACGGCGGAGGCGAAGGGGCTGATCGACCGGGCCCAGTACTTCTGGGCGCGCAAGTTCATCCTGAAGAACCTCTACTTCACGGACGAACACATCCGCCACCACAAGGGGATCTTCGTATCGACCGCAGGGCTCGGGTGGGAGAACGTCTTCGACGCGGCGTTTCCGGCACTCACGGCGTTCTTCAACACCACCGGGTTCGAGTACTGGGACAACGTCATCGCAAACGACATGGACCGCTACGGCGGGGTTGGGGGGCATCCCACCGCGCTCGCCGAGGCGCGGGAGAAAGGGCGGAGTGTGGTCGTCCTCATCAGGAAAATGCAGATCGCGGAGGAGCCCGGGGCCTGATCGTTTCCTCTCCGGGGAGCAACTATCAATAACCTTTCCCGCACGCCGATCAGGGTCGGGGGTTCAGGACAGCGTGTAATAAACGAATCAAGTAGATCTTTCCCCGATAAGAAACCGGAACCATTTAATAAAACCCCATTGAATTCACCTCCAGTAGCAGTATATAATGCTCTCGAGGAGAAGGGAAGGACCTGTATGTGACCCCCGTCGAGCCACCACAAGATCCCTGCAGTATATTGCCGGAGTACCGGATACTCGACGCGATCGACCTCGGGATCCTCCTCGTCGGTGAAGACCTCACCGTCATCCTGGCGAACGCGGCCTTCCGCCGGCTCACCGGGGGCGAACCGGAACAGGTTGTCGACGAGGTCGCCGGGCGGGTCCGGAGCGCGACCGGGGACGGGATCCCGGAGTTCGAGTGCCGGCTCCGCGCCCCGGACGGAAGGGGGGAGCGGTACCGCTGCTCGGGCCGAAGGGCGCCGTCCGGCGAGGGCTGGCTGCTCTTCTTTCGCAAAACACCGGACGACTACGAGAAGATCGTCGAGTATACCGGGACGGCAACGATCCTGATCGAAGGCGACGGCACCATAACGCTCGCGAACACGGAGTTCGAGCGGCTCTCCGGGTATTCGCGGGATGAGATCGTCGGGGTAAAGCGGCTGACCGAGTTCATCGCCTCCGACGACGAGCGAGAACGGATCGCAGGGTATCACGCCCTCCGCCGACAGGAACCCGGAACCGCGCCGATGAACTACTCCTTCTCGTTCGTCGACCGTTCCGGCACCATCCACGTCGTCGAGGTCACCATCGGCCTGATACCGGGAACGAACCGCTCGGTGATGTCGCTCCTCGACGCGACCGGGCGGAGACGCGCGGAGCGGGCGCTGCAGGAGAGCGAGGAGCGGCTGAACCTCGCGCTCTCGGCGACAAACGACGGGCTGGTCGACTGGGACGTCGGTTCCGGCGCAATATTTTACAGTCCCCGGGGTTTCACGATGCTCGGCTACGCGCCGGGGGCGTTCGTGCCCACGATCCCCACGATTCTCGCGCTCGTTCATCCGGAGGACCGCGACCGCGTGGAGGCGGCGCTCGCCGGGATGGCCGCAGGAGTTCGCGACCGCTGCGAGATGGAGTTCCGGATGAAGTCCGCATCGGGGGAATGGGTCTACGTGCTCGACCGGCTCCAGGTGGTCACGCGCGACGAGAGCGGGACGCCGCTCCGGATCGCCGGGACGCACTCCGATATCACGGAGAGGAAGGAAGCGGAGAAGGAACTCCTGATCGGGAAGGTGTCGCTTGAGTCGTCGTTTGCCGCGATCGCCATCGCCGACCTCGACGGCACTATCACCCATGTCAACCCATCACTGCTCGCGATGGGCGGGCTGACCGACCCTGGAGAGGTTCTCGGCCGGCATCTCACGGAGTTCTGGGTAGAGCCGGCGAAGGTCGAGCGGGCGCTTGCGACGTTTGCGGAGCGCGGCAGGTGTACCGGGAAACTGACCGGCAAAAAAGCCGACGGAACGGAATTTACCGCCCATATTACCGCGACCATTCTCAAGGATGACTCGGGAACCCCGATCTGCATCATGGCCACCGCCGTCGATATCACCGAGGAGACGCGCATGGCGCAGGCGCTCAGGGAGAGCGAGGAGCGCTACCGGACGCTTGCGGAACTGGCGCCGGACGTCATCTTCCTCGTCGATAGTGACGGGATCGTCCACTACGTGAACAGTGCCGGCGGCCGCCTGCTCGGCACGGATCCGGAGAAACTGCAGGGAAAAAACATCAGGGAACTGTTTCCGCCCGACGTCGCGGAGAGGTGGATCGCGGCGCTCCTGGCCGCAGCAGAGCAAGGAGGGGGGCCTTTCAGCGATGAGACCCTGATCCCGGGGGAGGCGGGAGGTTTCTGGCTCGAGACACGCCTCATCCCGACGCCGGGAAGCGACGGGACCGTCCGGCGCCTGCTGGGGATCAGCCGCGACGTCACCGGCCGGAAGCGGGCCGAAGAGCAACTCCGGTTCCAGGCCCGGGTGCTCTCGCAGGTGGAGGACGCCGTGATCGCGGCCGACGCAGAGGGGCGGATCATCTTCATGAACCGGGCAGCAGAACGGCTTTACGACGTTCCTTCTGGCGAGGCTCTCGGCCGGCACACCTCGGAACTCTTCACTATCGAGTGGGCCCGCCCGGACGACGAGGAGGCGGCGAAAAACGCTCTCCAATCATCCGGAACCTGGCGCGGCGTCGTCAGCCACCACAAGAGGGGCGGAGAGGTCATATTCGTCGACGAGACGCTCAGCACCCTGAACGACGATTCCGGGTGGATTACCGGGAGGCTCTATTTCCTCCGCGATGTGACCCGGCAACGGCAGGCCGAACTCGAACTCTGGATCAAGGATATGGCGATAGCGTCGGCGCTCGAAGGGATCTCTCTTTCCGACCACGACGGGAAGATCATCTACGCCAACCGCGCCTCCCTCGCCATACACGGGTGGGAGGAGGAGGAGATCGTCGGGCAGCCGGTCTCGGTGCTCTGGGGGGACCCGGGAGAGATGAACCGGATCAGAGAGGAACTCGTCCGGAACGGCGCCTGGTCCGGGGAGGTGAAATCGCGACGAAAAGACGGATCGACCTTCCCCATGCAGCTCGCCCTCTCCGTCGTCACCGATGAAGCGGGCAGGCCGATCTGCACGATGGGGTCGGGGATCGATATCACCAGGCGGAAAGAGGCCGAGCGGGAACTCAGGATCCGGGATATGGCAATCGCGTCATCTTCAAGCGCGTTCACCATCGCCGATCCTGACGGCCGCCTGACCTACGTCAACCAGGCGTTTCTCACCATGTGGGGCTACGACTCTCCAGCCGAGGTTCTCGGCAAGCGGGTCACGGAACTCTGGCAGAACGAGGAGAACGCCATAAACGCACTCCGGAAGATCGTCCGCACCGGCCGGCACACCGGCGAACGGATCGGCAGGAGGCGGGACGGGACGACGTTCTATGCCATGTTCTCCGGGACCCTGGTCCGGGACAGCGACGGAGTTCCCATCTGCATCACGGCCTCGCTCACCGATATCACCGGCCAGAAAGAGGCCGAAGCGAAGATCAAGGGCCATAACCGGGCGCTTTCGGTCTTAAACCAGATCATCGGGGTATCGACGTCCGCGACGGATATCGACGAGATGCTGGAGAGCGTACTTGCGGCGACCCTCGCCCTCCTCGACCTTGCGGGCGGCGGCATCTATCTGGTCGAGCCCGGAAGGCAGAGGGCAAGGCTCGTCTGCACGTACGGGCTGCCGGAAGGCTTCCCCGCGCGGCCGTGCATCCCGGACATCGCCGCTCCGCCCTATGCGGATGTGCTGGTTGCAGGAGAGCCCCGGTTCTACGACGATCACCCGGGGGAGGGCGGCGAGACACCGCACCCTTACGCCAGCATCCCGATCATGGCGCACGACAGGATCATCGGGGCCCTGAACGTGGTCTCCGAGAGCGGCGGCCGGTTCACGGACGCCGACCGTTCTCTTCTTACGGCCATAGGGAGGGAGATCGGCACCTCCGTCGAGCGCACCATGCTGATCCGGCAGCTCGAGATGGCCGAACGGGAGGCAAACCTCTACCTCGATATCCTCAGCCACGACATCAGGAACGCCGAGAACGTCTCAGGCCTCTACACCGATCTCCTCGTCGAGACGCTTGACGGGGAGACGAAGGGGTATGCCCAGAAACTCCAGGCCAGCATCCGGAAGAGCATCGAGATCTTGCGAAACGTCTCGACGATCCGCCGGATTCACCAGGAGTCGACCGTACTCGGGCCGGTCGACCTTGATCGGGTGATCCGCGAGGAGATCGGGATGTTCCCGGAGATCCGCTTCTGTTATGACGGCACGGATCTTGCGGTCATGGCCGATGCACTCCTCTCCGAGGTCTTCACGAACCTGATCGGGAACGCCATCAAGTTCGGGGGCCCGGCGGTCGAGATCACGATCCGGGTGGAGGCGCGGGACGGCGAGGTCCAGGTCTCCGTCGAGGATACCGGGCCGGGGGTGCCCGACGCGATGAAAGAGTCCATATTCATGCGGTTCGGGCAGAGCAAGCACCGGAAGAGCGGGCAGGGTCTCGGTCTCTATATCACCCGGATGCTGGTATCACGCTACGGCGGCCGGGTCCGGGTCGGCGACCGGGTGCCGGGCCGGCCGGAATGCGGTGCGGCGTTCCGGTTTTCGCTGAGACGATCCTGAAAACAGGTGGGCCGATCCCTCAGAGGAGGAGGGACCAGAAGAGGAGCGCGCCGGAGGCGACGATGAGGACGGCAAAGACGGCCGGGCTCCAGGCGAGGACCTTGCGCCCGTCGAGGACGCTGATCGGGAGCATGTTGAACGTGGCGATCATGGCGTTGACCCGGAGCCCGACGAGGCCCACGAGGCCGAGGAGCCCGCCGCCGGAGAGCAGCACGAGAGCCGCGAAGGGTATGCAGAGGACGAGATTCGTGATCGGCCCCGCCGCCGATATCCGCCCGTTCTCCCCCTTCGTCGCGTTCCCGTAGACATACGTCGCTCCCG
Source organism: Methanoculleus sp. (assembly GCF_035363275.1). Lineage (NCBI taxonomy): Archaea > Methanobacteriati > Methanobacteriota > Methanomicrobia > Methanomicrobiales > Methanomicrobiaceae > Methanoculleus > Methanoculleus sp. Next base: position 5,834 of record NZ_DAOSET010000079.1, read on the forward strand.
GCGCCGCAAAGACGACCCCGACGAGCGCCGCCATCACCACGGCGATGAGGAGCATCTGGTTGTCCTTCTTGAACTCGGCCCAGTAGCCGTAGCGCATGGCGGCGAACTTGTGCGCCAGCTCGTGGAGGACGAAGGCGACCCCCACCGTGACGAGCGACATCACGAAGAGGAGGAGGAAGGTATTGACGTCCACTCCGCCCCGAACGTAGAGCAGGGTGAAGGCGATCGATATGGCAAGCCACGCGATCAGGAGGTCCCGGCGCTCGCGTGGCGGTAGACGTTGCAGCATCCGGTACCAGGTTTGTGCCGGCACGATAATACCTTTCGCTTCCCCGGGCCGTCAGGTTTATTCCCCGGCCGCGGCCAACCATGGAGTATGTCCCTTGACGCCGTCAGGAACGATATCCGCGAGATCGATGAGAAGATCGTCGATCTGGTTGCAAAGCGGCAGAGACTCGCGGCCGAGGTCGCCCGGATCAAGCAGGAGAAGAGCCTTCCCATCCACGACGGCCCGCAGCGCAAGGCGGTCCTCGACCGGGTCTTCACCTACGCCGTCGAGAGCCGGATCGACCCGGTCGCCGTGCGGCGGATCTTTGAGATCCTGGTCGATATGAGCGAGGAGCGGCAGCGGGAGTGCAGCGGCGACGGCAACCTGCCGTGAGAAAAAAGGGTTATTGGGTGAGCATCGTCCCGACACCCTGGTCGGTGAAGAGCTCGAGGAGCAGGTTGTGTTCTTTGTTGCCGTTCACGACGTGGGCGCTCGTAACACCGTTTCTGACCGCCTTCATACAGCCTTCGAGTTTCGGGATCATCCCCCCGGCGATGACCCCCTCGCCGATCATCGCCTCCGCTTCAGTGAGCGCGAGCCGGTGGTAGACCATCGTCCGGCCGGCATCCATCACGCCGTCGACGTCGGTGAGGTTGACCAGCTTGAACGCGCGAAGAGCGATCGCGATCTCGGCCGCCGCCGTATCGGCGTTGATGTTCAGGCTCCGGCCCTGCCGGTCGATGGCGATCGGGGCCACGACCGGGATGTAGTTCTGGGCGAGGAGGCAGTGGAGCACCTCGGGGTCGACCTCCTCGATCTCGCCGACCTGGCCGAGGTCCACCTCCTGCATGACCTCCCCGACCTTCACCCGCTGGGGCTCCATCTTCCGGGCGATGAGGAGGTTGCCGTCGTTGCCGGA
>NZ_DAOSET010000080.1:0-6728 GCF_035363275.1 Methanoculleus sp.
ACGAACGGCGCACCGTTCGGGTTATCCGTCGTGAGCAGGCACTGCCAGGGGCTCTCCGTGAGGAGGGCGAGTTCGAGCCCGATCGCCCACATGATCGAGTTGACCAGGTTCTTGCGCCGGTAGATGACCGGGATGATCCCGGAACCGGTCTCGAGCTCCACGTCGTGGTTGCTCCACTTCTCGTGGTGGAGGCGGTAGAGGTTGAACTCCATCGGCCCGTCGGCGGTCATCGTCGTCGTCCGGCCGAACATCACCTGCCCCATGTCCATGACGATCTGCGGGCGCATGTTGACGAAATTTGCTATCGGCTCGCTCTTCGAGCAGAAATCCGGCCACCCGGACCCGCCGTAGGCGTGGAACTGGACGTGGGTGGCATAGAGCGTCTGCCTCTTTTTGTTCAGGTCCGGGACGAGGCCCATCGACCCAAGCGTGCAGGTGTAGTTCCCCGGCGTGCCCAGGTTGTTCGCGTGGAGGTGGACGGAGTGCGGGAGATGGAGGAGCTCGTTCGCCTCGATCACCTTCCGGATGATCTCCGCGGGCGTCACCTCGAAGTAGGGCACCGGGTCCCTGATGCAGGAGACGTTCTTGCCCCACTGCCAGGCCTCGGTGCCGCCTGGGTTCGTGAGTTTGACGCCGAACCCCTTCACCGCCCGGAGCGTCCAGGCGATGATGGCTGCAACCCTCTTCGTGTCGCCGTCGCGGATCGCCTCCATGATTCCCCAGTTCCCGTCGAAGAGGGTGTTTGCCATCGTATCCTGGAGCGGCGTGTAGATGAACTCCTCGTGGGTGTGGCGTGCCTCGAGCGGTGCCATCGCGCCCTCGAGCAGGGTGGTGTAGCCCATCACGCTGTAACGGTAACTGTTGCCGTAGGTGGTCGGGACGCTGTAGCCGGACGTGGCGTGCAGCGGCCCCCGCCGGGGCGTCCTCCCCGCCCGCATATCCTCGGGGCTCATGTACCGCCCGAAGTTCACCTTCGTCCCGCAGATATGGGTGTGCGAGTCGACCCCGCCCGGCATCGTGAGCATGCCGTGGACGTCGATCACCTCCGCCGCACCGCTCACCTCCTCAACGATCCTGCCGTCACGGATGGCGATGTCCATCGTCTCGGCGTTGATGGACCGGAGGGGGTCGATGACGCAGGCGTTCTTCACCAGGAGTTCGGTCATTGCCCTTTTCCCTCCTGCATCAGCGTATACATCTTCAAAAGGACCTCCCGGTCGGACGGATAACCGGAAGAGAGGACCTGCCTTGTCCGGATGGGCACCCCGTCCATCCGGTAGGCCGTCCCCACGGCGTCGATGCCGGTCACCGCCACCGGGATCTGGACGTTGCAGAACGCGGTCGTGGCGTTCGGGTAGGGGTCGAGCTGGACCACCGGGATCTCCGCGAGGTGCTCCAGGCACTTTCGCGGGAAGTGGGCGGCCGGGTCGCTCCCGACGATCAGCGCCGCGTCGCACTCTTTCCGGGCCAAGATATCCACGGCCGTCGTCTCACCCGGGTTGTAGAAGGCGATCCCCCGGGAGAAGTCGATCCCGAAGGGGTAGCCGGTCATCCAAGTGTTCACTTCGTTGGACCCGTAGACGTTGTAGTGGCCCCGCATCGCCGAGATGGTGAACTTCGTGTGCCGGCTCAGTTCCGAGACGAGTTCGATGGCGTTCCTGATGTTCTTGTACTTTCCGCGGGTCATCGTGAGCCCGAGCCCGAAGTAGACCGCCCCGAACTTCGCTCCTTTACAGAGGTTCGCCACCCGGACAAGCTGCTCGCGGGTGACGCCCGCGACCGTCCGGGGGATCGTCTCCGTCTTGCCCCGGACGATCGCCCGGAGCGCCGAGAGGACCGCATAGTCCCCGCCGGGCTTGATCTGCACGAACTCGTCAGCGATGTTCGCCGTCTCGGTCTTCCTGACGTCGACGACGATCACCTTCCGGTCGCGGAAGGCGTTGTCGAGGAAGAACCCTTCCGCGTAGCGGGTGTAGCGGGAGAGGTGACGGGGGTGGGCGTCGATCGGGTTCGATCCCCAGTAGATGACAAGGTCCGCCCGGTTCTTCACCACCCCGAGGGTGCAGCCCGGGTGCCCGACCTCCTGGATGGCCAGGATCGACGGTCCGTGGCAGACCGAGGAGGTGTTGTCGATGACGCCCCGGACGAGTTCGGCCATATGCACCCCCACACACTGGGCCTCCCCGTGGGTCCCGCTCCACCCATACAGGAGCGGGCGCTCGGCAGAGAGGAGCATACCGGCGGCGTAGCGGGCCGCCTCATCGTAGGTGATATCCTTCCATGCGTCTCCATCGCGCAGGATCGGGTTCTTCAGCCTCTTCTCGCCCATGAACTTCTTCGTGCCGAGTTCGCAGGCGTTCGTCACAGCGACCACCCGGTCCCCGTCCACCTCCACCTCGATATCGTCGCAGAGGCATCCGCAGAACGGGCAGACCGCGTCCTTAACGATCATAGGCAAGCCCTCCCAGGTCTTCCATCAGTCCGTGAACGGTCTTCGGCTCTTCATCCGTCGGTTCGATCTCCACCTCGTGCGACTTGAAGTCAGGCATCCCGGTGGAGTGGGTGCCGGCAGCGACGATGTGGTTTGCGTAGGGCCCGTAGGGGACAAAGACGGTGCCCGTCTCCACCTCCTCGGATGCGGAGACCCGCATGACGACCTCGCCGCAGGGCCCGGTCACCCGGATACACTCGCCGTCGTCAAGCCCAAGTTCCATCATATCGAACTCGTGCATGAAGCAGGTGGAGGTCTCGGCCGCGTATTCGGCGGAGGTCTTGTTCTCGACCGTCACCCCCTGGTTCACCGTCCGGCCCGTGATCATGAGATACGTCATGCCTCCGCCTCCTCGCCCTGCACCCCTTCCACCATCCGGGCGACCCGGATGGCCCGGTTCGGGCAGTTGATCTCGCAGGTCTTGCACCCCGTGCACTTCTCCTCGTGGAGTATCGTCACCCGGCCGCCCTCGATCCGCATGATCACCTCGTCGCTTGAGGAGGTTCCCGTCGCCCCGAGTTGCGGGTCGATCTCCCGGTTGACCGGGCAGGAGACGCAGCAGTTTCCGCAGCGCATGCAGAGGCTGTCGTCGACCTGGAGGTGGTACCACGACCAGAACGCCGTCCCGTCGCGCCGGGTGACGTCGAGGATCCGCCCGCTCGACAGAACGCCTTCGGGGCATGCCTCGACGCAGAGGCCGCACCGGATGCAGTGGCCGGGGTAGATCTCCGGCCCCCATTGGTCCTTCTTGCGGAGAACCGCGATGGCGCCGGGCGCGGGGCAGATCATCATGCAGGAAAGGCACCGCGTGCACTCCTTCTCCGTCCGGGCCGGGTAGCCCTTGAAGTACGAGGGGGTCTCAAGCGGTGCGGTCCTGGCGAAGAAGAATGTTTTCAGCCATTCCGGCCGGAGAAACTCACGCACGTAGTAGATGATCGATCGCATATCCTACCTCTCGTTGCACGCGACGCAGGGGTCGCTGCTGATGAACGTCGCCGTCACGTCCGCGATCGACGTGGCGTCGGGGATCATCGCGTGGACGCAGGCCTCGATGTTCATGATCGAGGGCGTCCTGATGGCGATATCGACCACCCTGCCGTAGTCGTCGGTCTTGATCGAGTAGGTCAGTTCCCCGCGGGGAGCCTCGCCGGCATACGAGGTCTCGCCCGCTTTGCAGAAGCCGCCGCCCCGGACGGGGCCGTCGGGGAGGGTTTCTATGCATTTCCGGATCAGGTCGATGCTCTGGAAGACCTCCTGGAACCTGACCATCACGCGGGCGAAGTTGTCGCCCTCGGTCCGGGTGACCTGGGTAAACCCGAGCTCCCGGTAGGTCGGGTGGCGAAGGCGCAGGTCGCAGACGACACCGCTCGCCCGGGCCGTTGGGCCGACGGTATGGGACCGGATCGCCTCCTCATGGTTCATGACCCCGATCCCCTTGCTCCGGAGCGCAATCAGGGGGCCGGTCTCGAAGATCCTGGTATGCCGCTGCATCTCCTCCTCCACCTTTGAGAGATCCGCAAGCATCGCCGCGGCGTCCTCGGGAAGGAGGTCGAACCGGACCCCGCCGGGGATCATGTAGGCGGTGTTGATCCTCGAGCCCGTGAGCCGTTCCAGGTTATCGAGGACGGTCTCCCGGGTGTTTAAGAGGTACATCGCGAGCGTCTCGTGCTCGATCGTGTAGCAGTAGGAGAAGTTCGCGAGGATGTGGCTTGCAATCCGGTCGAGTTCGTTTGCGACGACCCGGAGGTACGCCGCCCGCGGCGGCACGGCGATATCGCTGATCTCTTCCATCGCCTCGATGAAGACCATGTTGTGGATGACCGAGCAGATGCCGCAGACGCGTTCCGCAAGGAACATCACCTCCTGCCAGGGCCGGCCCCGCATGATCCGCTCGATCCCTTTCTTCATGTAACCGAGCTCGACCTCGGTCCTGAGCACCCGCTCGCCCGCCGTCTCGCACTTGAGGCGGACAGGCTCCTTCCAGCAGGGGTGCACAGGGCCGAGGGGGATGGATACGTCGACGGTCTTCTTCATTTCTGATTCTCCTCGTAGTCTTTGAATATCAGCGGCGCGACCGAGAGGATCGCAGAGAGGATCTCGGTCGGGCGGGGCGGGCAGCCCGGGACGCTTGCCGCGATGGGGATGTAGTTCTCGACGGGCGGCGTGGTCAGGGTGCCCCTCCTGTTATAGACGCACCCCGATATCGGGCAGTTCCCGATCGCGACGGCCACCTTCGGCTCCGGGATCTTCTCCCAGATATCGCGGAGTTTGTCCACCCACTGCGGGGTGACGGAGCCGATGACCAGGAGGACGTCGGCTTCCCGGGGATTGTTGTGGACGTAGATGCCGTACTGCTCGATGTCGTAGCGCGGCGCAAGGCAGGCGAGCACCTCGATGTCGCAGCCGTTGCACGACCCGACGTCGACGTAACTGACGTGGATCGACCGTGACCGGACGGCGTTCTTGATCTTCTGGAGGATATTCCTCACGAGAGGACCGCCTCCCGGACCCGTTCTTTTCCTCGTTCGAGCGCCTCGCCGGTGGCTGAACCTTCCTGTATCATTGCTTTTGTCTCGTTGTATATGGTCTGCATCACTTCCGTATCCACGAGCGGCACGAACCGGGTGAAGAGTTCGTAGCCGAGTTCTTCCGCGACCGGGTCGCCGTTATCGGCGTGCTCCTGCCCCATCTCCCACCGGGACTCGAGGTTCTCAAGCAGGGACATGTCGAACCGCCGGAGCATCGTCCGCCGGAGTTTCGCCTCGGTTATACCGAGGTGCCGGGCAATCGCCCGGACGGTCTCGTCGTGTCGTGTGCTCGCGAGAATGGTGTACTTCATCTGCCGGAGGTCTTTTTCGTAGAGGTAGCCGGTCATAGGTATCCTCCGGCCTTTGCGAGGGCATAACCGACGAAGAGCAAGATCACGAGCCAGACCACGGTCATCTCCATCTTCTTGAGCCGCTCCTCGTTTTCGGCGTAGTGGACGAGCGAGAGGGCGACAAGGATCCCGGAGAAGATCACTGCCTCGTAAAAGACCGTCCGGTTCGCCACCCACTGCACGGCCGCGATGACGATGTAGATGACCGCCCCTAAGAGCACCATCCTGCGGATCATGGCATCACCCACCAGAGAACCCCGGCATAGCCGACCATCAGCAGGGTGACGATCCCCTGGACGGTGACGCTGTCGAACGGCGAGAGCATGGGGGTCACCGCACAGACGAACGAGAGTGATACGAGGACGACCGTCATGATGACGAGGGCCAGAGAGAACGGCACGGCCCCGATGAAGATCGCGACGAAGGCGAAGAGGAGGACGAACGTCTTAAGCCCGTCGATGACGGAGATCCCGGCCCGCCAGACACCGAAGTGCTCGGTCTTGTAGCCGCTCACGAGTTCTTTGGACTCGACGATCGAGAAGGGGCCGTAGGGCAGTTTCGAGAGGATGACGATGTACATGGCTATCGCGGCGGGCGGTGCGATCAGGAGGAGCGGCCCGTGGACCGCCTGGTAGGCGATGATGTCACGGAGGAGGAGCGAGTCCGTGAAGAGGTAAATCGCCGCAATCGTGACGAAGAGCGGGATCTCGGAGGCCGCGGATATGACCGACCGGACGCCGCCGAACTTCCCGTAGGGCGATCCCGACGAGAGCCCGAACCCGTGCTCGACGATCTTGTGCAGCATGTAGATCGCAAAGAGGATCAGGATGCTCTCGCCCGCAAGGACGACGAAGAGCGCGGCGCTCCATATGCCGATGCCGATGAGCACGACCCCGACGTAGAGCAGGCTGCTTGCCGTCTTCGGGATCCAGGTGCTCTTGAACGAGAACTTCAGGGCGTGGAGGATCTCCTGCCAGACCGGGGGGCCCGGTCGCATCTGTACCCGTGCGATGACTTTCCGGTGGAGCCCCAGCAGGAGGAGGCCGAATGCTGCTGCAAATACCAGGTACTCGATCATATCAGTATCCTATGAAGGGGATGTCCTCTTCTCCGCCCGGCGCCCGCCACCAGAGCGCGAGGAAGAGCACCAGTACGGGAAAGGCGATCACGATGGCCGTCTCGGCCGCCCAGAGCGGTATGAGGGATGCCGCGAGCAGCCCCCATGCGACGACGATGACAAGGGCCGATGCCGCGAGTCCGTAGGTAATTGTCGTTTTCTTCATGGCAATCAGATGGTTATGACAATCTCCACGACGCGGAGGAAGATCAACAGCGACGAGAGGGAGCACATGATGACGT
>NZ_DAOSET010000081.1:0-6381 GCF_035363275.1 Methanoculleus sp.
TTTAGTCGTGGGAGCAGTCACAAAGAGTTTCAAGAGGCCGTGGAGGCGGTTACGGATATATCTGCGCTCATCCGCCGGATGCTCTACTCCTCCGCACAGGACGATTACACCAATCTCGACTATCTGGTGACCGAAGGGATCATCGATCCGGAGACCGGGAGAGATATGAAATCTGCGAACGGGCTGAGAAACCGTCTGGTTCACGAATATGACAGTGTCAACGACCAGATCGCGTATGCCGCGCTGCAGCGGCTCATGCCTCGCCTGCGCAGGTTCTCAGAGGAGGTGCTGGTATGGCTGGATGCGGACAGGACCTGATCCTGGACCACTTCCGGGAGGTCCTCCCCTCGATCAGGGCCATTCTGCTCTTTGGCTCGCGTGTCATGGGCTACGCGGGCCCCAAGTCCGATATCGACCTCTGCCTGATCCTGGACGAGGGGGCGGACAGGACTGCGGTGCATGAGAGGATGCTCCTCGCCCCGGAGGGATACGATATCGTCGTATACGACGAGATCCCCTGGTATCTCCGGGGAGGGATACTCGAGCGGCACTGCATCGTATACGCGGAGGACCCCGGCGACCTTGACTTCTGGCTCTACAAGCAACGCCGGATCTGATCGGATATGAAGCGGCGTCAGCAGAAGGCGTCCGCCCGGGACCTTCTGAAGCGCATCGGGCACTCCTGACCGGTTCGCAGGCATCCCGTTATGGCGGGCAAGACGACTTCGATCGGTATGCGATGTCCAGGGCGAAGAGAGTACAGTTTGACGACATCCGGTTCTTCGTATCGCCCATCGAGCTGCAGATCCCCTATAAACTCAATCTCGGGAGCGACAAGGATATCGAGGATGCGGTCTATCTCTGGATGTTGTTCCGGGAGATGCTCGATGGCGATCTCCTGCGAATGTTCATGGAGCGCCTGCAGGTCGGGGGGGAGCCGTATGGAATTGAGGTTTGATCGCGAGAAGAACCGGCAGGAGCGGCTGGCTTTTGTCCGGAGACATGCCCTCCGGGTCAGGGAAGTCCCGAACGAGGTCTGGAGCGCAGAGAGGTCGACCTGATCGACGCGTTCTTTGAGAATGCCGAAAACTTCGCTCTTTCCCGGTCCGAGTACCTCCGGATGCACCGGGCCCGGCGGGACCGTCCTAAACCGGTGCACGGTGACGGGTAGTTTCAGAACAGGTGAAAGAGGGGGGACCCGACTGCATGGTGAGTGTATCCATTCCGGATCGGAGCATGCGCCTTCCTCGCGAGCGTGCTGTTCCACGGGCACGCCGAGGGGATATCCGCTCCAAAAGCGGCATACCCTGGAGGACAGAATCGTTTCCAGCCATTGGTTCAAATTTGTTCCACATGGAACAGAATGCATCCATGCAGATCGCTGCTCTCCTGACCGGGGTGACCTGCACCTCCGAAAACCGGCAAACGAGCGTGTGTGACCTGAAGCCGGCACGACTTCCGTTCTTTCACCTGAGGCAGTACGACCCCGCCGGGAGGTCCGCCCTGTCACCGGCCCAATGAGTGGTACCAGACGTTCATGCTCTCGAACCCGCCGCAGATGTTGGTGTTGTTGACGAGGGTCCCGGCCCAGGCGTAGCCGGCCCGGGCGAACGTGGCGTTAATGGGGTAGGAGAGCGCCCGGGCGATGGTGAAGGCGGTCTTGAGGCCGGCCGCCCGCATCTCCTCTTCCATCCGGGCGAGGAGGAGGAGGGAGAGGTTCCTGCCCCGGAAATCCGGGTGGACGGCGAAGTCGGTCATCTCGACGTTCCCGTCCTCGGGGTAGACCTCCGCCGAGGAGGCCGCTGCGATCGTGCCGTCGTCTGTGCGGACGACGAAGTAGCGGTAGTCCCCGGCCATCGTCTCCCGCAGGTAGCCGGGGTCATCGATGGGGAACGGGTAGGTAGCAAAGACCCCGCCGTAGAGCGCGGCGAGGTCGTCCGCATCGTCTTCGGCCGCCAGGGTGCACGTCCAGCCCGGCTGCAGCGCGGACGGGGGGCGCCGGCCGGTGTTTCTAGTGGTCGCAAGGACCGCATCGGGGTCGCCCCGCTCCCGCCGGCGCTCCGGGTCGAGGAACTTCGCCACGAAGCAGCCGTCCTCCCTGCCCCGGAAGAACCCCGGCACCCGCGCCTCGACGGCGTAGCCGCGGGCGAGAAAGAGGGAGAGGGCGGAGGCGGGGACCTTCGCGAAGATCTTGGAGTAGCCTTCGGCCTCTGCGAGCGCATCAAGGCCGTCGAGTATGCCGGGGAGGTCAGCGGGCGCGAGGTGCATCACGTAGACCCGGTCGCTCACCTTCCCGTGCTGGACGCGGGTACGCCCGATCGTCGTGACGGTGTCAGTTGTCATTTCTCCGCTCGAAACGCTCGGTGTTCTCCGGGACGAGCGCGGTCGTCGGGTCCTCGTCGGAGAGGAGCTTGACGATCCCGACCGCCTTGGACTCATCTGCTCCCTCAAGTTTCAGGTACTGCCCGCAGGTCGCGCACTTGCGGTCGCACCAGACCGGCTCGTAGGAGTCGGGCTCGCGGTAGGTGGTGATCACGCCCTCGAAGTTCCGGAGCACCACCCGGTTCGTGGACCAGGAGATGAGGTACTGGGGCATCACCGGGATCTTCCCCCCGCCGCCGGGGGCGTCGATGACGTAGGTCGGGACCGCGAACCCGCTGGTGTGGCCGACAAGGTTCTCGATGATCTCGATCCCCTTGGAGACCGGGGTGCGGAAGTGGGCGAGCCCCTCGGCGAGGTCGCACTGGTAGAGGTAGTAGGGGCGGACACGGTTCCTGACGAGTTTCTGGACCAGGGTCTTCATGATCCGGGGGCAGTCGTTCACCCCCGCGAGGAGGACGGTCTGGTTGCCGAGCGGGATCCCGGCGTCGGCGAGCCGGGCGAGGGCCTTCTCCGACGAGGCGGTGATCTCGGCCGGGTGGTTGAAGTGGGTGTTCACCCAGATCGGGTGGTGGCGGGCGAGCATCGTCACAAGATCCTCCGTGATCCGGTAGGGGAGGACGACCGGGACCCGGCTGCCGATCCGGACGACCTCGACGTGCTCGATCGCGTCGAGCTCGGTCAGGATCCAGTCGAGGTAGTCGTCGGGGAGCATGAACGGGTCGCCCCCGGAGAGGAGGACGTCGCGGATGCAGGGGTTCTCGCGGATGTAGTCGAGGCCCGCCAGGATCTCGGCCTCTGAGGGGACGGAGTCGACGTCCCCGACCTTCCGCTTCCGGGTGCAGTGCCGGCAGTACATGGCGCAGACGTTGCTGACTAAAAAGAGCACCCGGTCGGGGTAGCGGTGGGTGATGCAGGGGGCGGGGTGGTCGGCGTCCTCGGCGAGCGGGTCCTCCATGTCCTCGGCCTCGACCTGCAGCTCCGCCGGCGATGGGAAGCACTGCATGAAGACCGGGTCGTTTGCGAGGTCGTCCGCGTCGATGAGCGAGAGGTAGTAGGGGGTTATCCGCAGGGGGAACCGGTTCACGGTCTCTTCCAGCGCCCGCCGTTCGTCCGCGCCGAACGAGACGCCGAGCAGCCGCTCGAACGTGGAGATATCGGTGACCGCGTGGCGGACCTGCCACCGCCAGTCCCGCCAGACTTCGGCGGCGGTGCCGGCGTCGATCCGTTCTGCTATCTCCTGCTGGTTGGTTGATAAAATGGCCATTTCCAGTTCCTCCGGGTCAGAACTGTACCGCCAACCATATATAAGTGGATCGATCTCCCCGTAAAAGGCCGGGAAATCGGAACTGAGGCTGTAAAATGGGGATTTAAGGGAGGAGCGTCCGGCCCTCCCGGGGAGCGGGAGCACTGGCAGGTGCGACTTGCGATGGTCCGAAGGACCGGATCTTGAGAAAACGCGAAGCGTTTTCGGGGCCGGAGCTTGAGCACCATCAGGTGCGAACGGGGTTCGAGCACCGGGGGTGCGAGTCGCGACTCGCGATGGGCCGCAGGGCCTGAGCGGGAGCACCGGCAGGAACGACGTTCCACGGGAATGCGATGGTCCGAAGGACCGGAGCTTGAGCACCATCAGGTGCGAACGGAGTTCGAGCACCGCAAGGTGCGAGTTGCGACTCCTTCCCGGGCACGGGCGGCATCTTCGGCGGTCAATTGTCCCGGTCAGCCAGGAGTCGTGCCCTGGGACGGCCACATGCATGGCCCGGGGTAGTTGACGCGGGATGGAGAGTTATTCAGACCTGGATGCCTGCCCGGGCAAGCGCATCCTTGATGGAGACGAGCTCCTTCCGGATCTCTGCAAATTCGTCGTCAAGGTGCTTCCTGGTATCGCTTCTGAGTCCCGCTATCTCTTCTTTCGTCTCTCGCGCGATCTGGAGCATCTGGTCCTGCTTATCCAGCATCGTGTGCTGCAACTGGAGGTTCTGGTCCCGTTTGTCCAGCATCAGGTCAAATTTAGTATCCATGCTGTGCAGTAGATTCCCGGCGTAATCCATCCGCTCAAACGTCTCCTCCTGGATGTCTCCCCGGAGGATCTCAAAATCGGCGTACTTCCCTGTTGCTTCTTCCCATCTGACAGTGAACGATCTGACTGCAATGGGTCTTCGTATGATATTGATCTCGTTGATGAAATCCCGGAGATCCTTCTCGTTCCCCTCTGCAACGATCTCGACCTCCCCGGTATCGAGGTTCTTCACGTACCCCGAGATATTCCGTTCGAACGTCTCGTTGTACACGTACTCCCGATAGCCGACCCGCTGGACACGCCCCCGTGCAGTGGCCACAAAGCGTTTCATTCAATTTCACTCTGTATGGCGGGCATAAATAGTTTCTCCGGACCTGCATTTTGCCCGGCGAAGTCCTCCCCGATCCTGCCGGGACCCGAAGAGCGGCAGCGGAAGGACATGTATGACGTACAGTCACTCCGGGAGGAGGCGGTCCCGGAGCATCGCCCGAACCAGATCCCGGTACCGGTTCACGACTAAAAGGTCGTCCTGGAGCACTCCATAGACCTCGTCCAGGTCCAGCCGGCAGTAGAGGTGGACCAGAACATTCCGAAAGCCCGCGAGGTCGGAGAGCCGGACCCCGAGATCTTCCGGGATCACCCCCTCATCACAGAGGATCATGAAACTCTCCCGGTAGGTTTCGGGCCGCCGGGAGCTGGAGGCCGCGACCAGGTGGTTCGCGACATCGATCGATGCCTGGATGCTGACGAGGAGCGCATGCAACACCATATTCCTCTTATCGCGGTCGTTTCTCAGATCTTCAAGGGTGATGGACCGGTAGCGTTCCCAGTCTCGAGCTGCCTCGTCCAGTTCCCGGAGGTGAGCGAGGACCCCTTCGTCCCTGACCATTTTCAGGCCCTCGTGAGCAGAACCCGGTCGAACCAGTCGAGCGTGTCTGCATAGTCGAGGTACAGGGAGAGCACGCCCGCCTCGTACCGGATCCTCCGCTCTCTGTCGCGCAGGAATACGGGTCGGCCGCTCTTGATGACTTCGTACTGGAACGAGACCGGGACGGTGTTGAGGATCTTCACGTCGGCCTCAAAACGGTAACAGAACCCTCGCTCAAGTTCTCGCTCGATCTTCCGCGCCAACCGCATCGCCTGGTAGGGGGTGGGCTCGCCGGTGACGAGGATTGCCACGTCCACGTCGCCGAAATCCCCCTGCGAGAACGTTCCGAAGACATATCCCACCTCGATCTCGTCAAATCCGGCGAGGACCGTGCGGATGGTGCGGAGAACTGCTTCTCTCTCCTCCGCATCCAGCAGGTGGCGTCGTCTCATATCGTTGTATCTCTTCCGCATCGCATATCATTCTTTCCCGCTTACCGGCAGATCCCCCCCTTCCCGTCGCAGGAGAGGGGCCGGCAGTTGACGTAGACCGGGACGACCTGCCGGGTCTCCTCCCTGAACGCGGAAAAGACCCGGCGGACGGTGGTGGTCTTCCCGGCCCCCGGCGGGCCGCGGAGGACGGCGCCCCGGAGGAGGAAGGCGAGTTCCTTGACCTGGGCGTCGCGGTGGTGGAGGTGGTCGGGCATGGAGGCGAAGTCAAAGACATCAGGATCTCTGAAAAGGGTCTGCTCGACGCGGAGGAGACGTTTCATAGGAGAGACTGGAGAAGAGGGGATTGGTGAACTACCCCCCGCTTGCGCAGGGGGCTTCCTGCGAGTGTCCGGGGACCACGGGGATCCTCGGGCCTGTTTGTCGCAGATTACCGGCGAACTGCCGGTAGCCCGTCTACAGGGCATCTTGTGATAGGAACCGCACCATGATATTGACCGCACTGTTTTGGTCGCGATCCATGCAGTTCCCACATTCACAGTTCATAACTCGTTTCCCGAGCGGCATATCGTGAACCGCTCCGCAGACACAGCAGGTCTTCGTCGTGTACCGTTCATCGACTGTTATTACTCTCTTACCTGCAAGGGCTGCCTTGTAGGTCAACA
>NZ_DAOSET010000082.1:0-6152 GCF_035363275.1 Methanoculleus sp.
GACGGGTACCTGGTCTGCGACCTGGAGGATATCGCCCGGCTTTCGCGGGAGTACCTGGCTGGAGCGGGCGGGTGAGAGAGGGGTCTCTCTCGCCGCAAGCCTCGCTTGAAGCGTTCCCACCCAGATACTGACACGCTGATTTCCGTTTGATGTGAAGATGAGAGTGCGCACCCATGACCGACGGATCGGAGATTAAAGGGCTCTTGGACTCACTGGAGCGTTTGATCGGCGAGGCCGAAAGACGCAACAGAACGTGGAAAGAGGTATGGAATGAGATAAAGAGTATCAATCAGGCGTTTAAAGGATCGAAGTTTCCAACCGTCCGGGAGAGGCAGGCGGCATGGGATCGCTTTCAAACAATCATTGCAGAGGTAAAAGCGTCCCAGGAGAGGGCAAAGGAAGAATTTACAGCAAGAGTGAGCGAATCGAACTCTCACTTATCGGAAATCCTTTCGCTTGCACGGAGGGCGACTCCGTCATCGGAGTCGGACGATGTGTTTCTTGCGCTCATCACCGGAGGACTCTCGATCGTCATCACTCAGGTCCTCGATGCGATACTTGGCCCGTTCGACGACCGGAAGTTCGAACTTATAGCGTGCAGCAAGACCATGGGAGAGGGATGGGCCTACCTCTCCCGGAACAAGGGCCGGATGTCCGGCAGGGATAAACAGGAGGCGTTTGAAGCCCTGACGAGAGCATCGGAGGCCCTGAATGTAGCGTGGGACGAATGGAAACGTGCAAGGAGCGCGGTGATCGAGCGGTATCATGCCGAGAAGCAAGCCGCATGGGAGACCCGTCAGGCCAGAAGGCGGGAGGCGATAGCCAAGAAAGAAGCGTGGGAGGAGCGGACGAGAGAAAACATTGCGAACCTGACGGATCGCCTCGATAGCCTCGAGTCTGCTCTGGACCGGAGACAGAGGAACCTCTCCAAGTTGGAGGAGATGAGAGACTCGGCATGGTCTGACTCCTACCGCGACCGCGTAGAAGGATGGATTGACGAGGAGAACGAGCGGATTTCCGACATTCAGAGCACGATCGACCGGGTCAAGGGATGGATAGCGGAGATGGAGGCGAAGTTGCGATGAGCGAAGGTTCTCCCGCCGTTGTGCGGGTACGCAGGACGCCCCGCGGAGCGGCGGGAGCAGGAACGGTTTGAGCGGGGTGCAGTCCGGTGACTACTAACTCTGTACCCCTATGTCAGCGACTTACTTCTGGTAGATACTTATTTTGCATGGGTTCGGATGTATTCTGTGGAGAGAGAGGCGGTTTTGGCTGTCGGAAGGATGCCTGTAGGTGCCCGGGTGCGTCACGCCAACCGGTATCCCGCCCCTTTTCTGCGGATCACCCCGATCCTCCGCATATCGTCGAGCAGCCCTTTCACGAAGTCGAGGTCGAGATCCAGGGTGATTTCTTCGATCTTGCCCGGTATTTCAAAGACGTCGCTCTGCAGGACAGCAAAGATCTCCTCGGCCGGAACTGTTCCGCGTCCTTCGAAAATACCTATTACCCTGGAGGCGACCGTTCTTTTTGCATAGACGCTGTCCCGGAACAGATCATATGCGTCGAGATCGATCTCCATCTCGTTGACGAGTTCATCCAGATCCGCGATCTGTATCATACTGATCGCCTCCGGGTTGAATTCCAGGCGGTAATCAGGCTCGGAGATGATCGTCATGCTGGTCTTGACGGCATGTCTTTTCAGGGTTTCGAGTCCGATTTCTTCGATAATCTCCCCGGAAAGCGCGGTAACCAGATCTGCAGGATCGGCATGCCCGTGCAGGATTGCTTCTTCGTCTTTGGTCCATTCGATCAGCCCGTTTCGTTCGAGAAGCGCGAAGATCCTGCGGCTCTTGAGGATCTTCGCGATCTCGCCACTCACCTCTTCCTCACCGGCTCCCTCCGTCCGGAACGCTTGATAGAGTTCGAGCAGGTTTTTCTTCGGCATAACCGGGGTGACTGCTTTGCCGGGAGGATGCTGCTGCAGGAAGGTTGCAATCTCCTCTTCGTCCTCTCCCAGTGAGGCGAGAGTTCTCTTGAGCCGCGGCCTGGCATCGTCGTCCTCCCCAATCTGCGCGATCCCCTCCTCGATTGCGGCTTTGAGGTCCCGGATCCTGCCGATAACGTCGATCGACCGTACCAGGATGTCCTTGCGCACGATGCGGACCGGTATCCCCTTTTTCCGGAGCTCGCCAGCAATCCTCCTGGCTTCGTCCGGATCGTACACCACCAGCGTCTCTTCGAGCACCATGCTTACCCCTTGCTCATCAGTCATTATAAGACTGCAGGTGCCGCTCTCCCCGGAACAGCCCGTCCCGGTGAAAGCTCGTTGCGTTGCAAACCTCACGTCCCTCCCGCCGCTTCGGCTCCGGCAATGCTATCTGTCCTCCGCGGGTACCGATCTGTATGCCGAAACGAAAGAAAACCGCATCCGTGACTCCCCTCCTCGACTCACTCAGCGCCGAACAGGCGCAGGATGTCCTCGCACAGTTCATCCGCGACGACCCTACCCTCGCGTCACGGGCGGAAGGCGTTGCCCGTGACGTCCTCCGGATCGTCGGCAGCGAGGAGATCGCCGACTCGCTCGCGGGCGACCTCGCCGGCATCGAGATCGAGGACGTCTGGAAAACTTCGGGCAGAACCCACGACGGCGGCTACCTCTATCCGTCCGAGCGGGCATGGGAGATGATGGACGAGATTGTTGCGCCCTATAAGGAGGAGATGGCAGCCTACCTCCGGCGCGGCATGGCCGACGAGTCGCGCCTCTTCTGCGCGGGCATTCTCCTCGGGATCCGACGGTTCGAGCAGGATTCGGGTTCCGCGCCCCTCGACGAAGCGCCCGACTACTGCGACGATGCATTCTCCTCCATCCGGGAAGAATGGGAGACGGCCGTCGACGATCCCGGACAGGTGCGGCTGCTCGCCCGGCTCCTCGAGGAGAAAGGATTTTTGTGACCGGCCCTCGTCCGGGATCATGCAGACAAAAATAGCGCGGGGACGGCCCTCCAACAGCGCCGGCGCACCCGAAGGGGTTGCCATCGACGGGAACCGGAATCGTACGCCGGTTCGCATCCCGCCTGCGCGTGTGCTCCCGGCACGGCTCAGTCTTCCGCTCCTGGCGTACCCGGGAGATATTTTTTGAGCGCGGCCACCTTGTTCCGAACCGATGACGGTTCGAGATCGAAGAAGGAACCGATCTCCCGGGCCAACGGGGTCCCCCCCTTTCCCGGCCGGATCAGGCCCACGTCCCGGCATGCTGCATAGACGACGGCCGCACTCCAGAGGTCTTCGTCCCCCCGCGAGAGCGGTGCTGCCGGGTGGGCGGCCAGGTCGCCGACGATGGCCCCGCAACGTCCCGGGATCGTGCCGTCTTCAAGCCGGGCACAGAATTCCTCGCACCTGAAGAGGATCGCGGAGACCCGCAGATCCCCGGAATTCGGGGCGATTCCGTCGTCCTTAAATAGATATTCGATTTTTTCGATGAGATCCGCATCGTCCGGGTCCATCCCGGCCATTACTACGACTTCGCGCTGGACGAAGTTCATCAGGGCACGCTCATCCTCCGGGTCGACCCCTGCGTCGAGCGCCCGCTGGAAGATACGACCGGAAAGGTCGCGATACTTCTCCGGGCTCGTGGCCGCGGCCCGGAAGGCGGGTTCCGCCTCTTTGAGTACTGCGATCAGTTCCGCGGCATTCTGCAGCCTGCCGGCCGCCTCCATGGAGGAGAGGAACCGGCAGAGGATCGGGACGGCGTTCTCAAGCCACTCCTCGGGGAAGATCGGGTTCTGCGCCATCTCTTCGATCAGGCACGTGCGTACGAGCCGGGCATCCCACTCCCGGATAGTCTTTCCGCGAAGGCCGTACGTGAAGACGCAGAACTCCATAACGGTCTCTCCCGCCAGCGCACCGTAGAACTCCCCGTGCGCGGCCCGCTCATCGGCGATGAACGCCTCAATCTCCGGGCCGATATCCGCACAGACGGCATCCATCATGGCCTGCACCTCTGCGTCCCCGGGCGGGTCTTCGAAAGTATATATGCAGTCGTCCGGATCGAACTCCGGGAGTTTCTTCAGGATCTCTTCGAGTTCCGGGGATGCGAGATCCTCCGCGTTCCATCCCGGCGGATACCAGTACACCGCGGCATCAGGGTCCTCAACGTAGCCGCAGATACCGGTTCTCGGGGAGTTCTCGATGATCTCCGTGCACTCCGGATCGGGTTCGGCCGAGACGAGGCATTCGCGGCAGAAGAAACGGAGGGTACCGTCTTCATCGTCAAACAGGCTGAATTCCGCCTGATTCCCACAGGCGTCGCAGGGGAACGGCGGGGGGTTGTTCCTCGCGATCAGGCAGATCGGTTTCTCCGGAGGCAGTATGGGTATTGCACCGATCACCTTCAGGTCCAGCTCCGTCGTGGAGCCGAAGTCGTATTCGTAGGAGAACGTGCTTCCCGGCGGGACCAACCCGGAGAGGGGGATTGCCATGCTCGTTCCCGGCTCGTCCTCGCCGCTCAGGTAACTCTCTTTGCCGATGGAGAACGCGCTCATGTGCCCGCAGCATTCCACCCATACGTCGCGGATCAGGGAGTCGAGGTCTTCGAGCGTGGCGTCGGGCCGCGCAAGAACCACCAGCCAGTAGGATCTGTCGTGCCGCCCCTGTATCGTGATGATGAGCGACGGCTTTTCCCCTGCAGGCCAGCCCGACGACCGGAGGCAGCCCTCGACGTGCCGCAAAGCCCCCCTCCTGCTCACCGGTTCCCTGCAGAGCATGCAGGTCCCGGGTACGTTCCGTGGTGCCATCCAGAGGATGTTTCACCTGTGACTACATATGATCTGCTTCGACGATCACACCGGAAACATATTGCCGCTCTGTATGCCGAAACGAAAGAAAGTCGCCCCCTCACTCCGTCTCACGACGATCTCGGCGGGGATCGTGAATCCATTGTTAACGGGCTACAAACCCGGATTGCAAAGGCAACGCACGAAGGAAAATGGAATATGGTCAAACGTCTCAGGTATCTGCTGACGCATACCTACTCCGCGAAACTCCTCGCGGTGCGGATCGTCACACAGAACAAAGGCAAGCGAACTCCTGGTGTTGATGGGGTGCTCTGGACCGCTGCATCGGACAAGATGCGAGCAGCCCTGAGTCTCACTGACCGCCAGTACCACGCGAAACCACTGCGCCGCATCTACCCGCCGTCGATCGGGTTTACGACCTCAAGCGTGCAGATCCCGGAAAAATCACGTTCATTTCGGGTGACCAGTACACATTCGTGAGCCAGAGCGGTGGCTGCAATGACCGCGTCGGGGAGCTTCATCCCGCAAGTTCGACGCAGGTGGATAGCGCGGTCCGCAATTGTATCGATCAGAGGGTATACTTCCGCAGAACGGATAAAGTCCTCGGCTATCGCATACCCTTCCGGAGTATGCTTCTTCCACCCGAGAAATTCGATCTTTGTGATGATTGAAACACGAAATGAAGAGGTGAGCATCTCTTCGATCTCATTTACTCTCGCCGGCGGAACGGCATCTGCAAGGTAGTAGATGAGGATGTTCGTATCGAGCAGGTACCGACTCATATCCGGTTCCATTCATCCCGCAGGTTCCGGATCTCGGCCTTTAGATCGACGTTTAAGTTTCTGTATATGCCCCGATATTTTCCGGGATCCGGAACCCCAACCCGTTCACCGGCAGGTTTTTCGGCATTCAGGCTGTCCCAGAGGTCGATGGGCACGATAACGCCAGTCTTTCTTCCTTCTGCATCACAGATGTATTGCACTCCCATGCCGCACACTCCAGAATATGGAGATATGAGTGCTCCCGGCAGATGATACTTTTCCCGCTCCGATCCCTTCTTCGCCGGCGAGGGTACTCTCCGGATCTCCTCCTCTCCAGGAACATCCACCACCGCCCGGAAGACAAAACGTCCCCCACAGGTAGGGGAGACGCCCCGGTTGCCAGGCTCCCGGCGCGGGGAAGAGAGTGGGGGCAAAAGACCTCCTCTCACTCCAGCGCGATGACGGCGTCGATGAAGTCCACCTTCGCGGTGTAGTGCTCGCGGTTCCGGATGACTGCCGCGACCGGCTGCCCGTCGGCACCGGTATACCCGACGCACCCGAAGGGGTTGTCGGCGATGACGCTCTCGATGAGGGTGTT
>NZ_DAOSET010000083.1:0-1379 GCF_035363275.1 Methanoculleus sp.
GTCGGCCGCCTGGAAACAGTTTAGGATCTAGTCCCTTCTGTGTTCCAGTCCCGTGTGAGCCGGGCATCCCTCAACCATTCCCGGAGCACAGGTATGTCGGACTGTGTTGTCTCCCAGACGATCTCAAGACTGACGCCGAAGTAGTGATGAATGAGTTTGTCCCGCATACCGGCGATGAACCGCCAGGGAACCTCAGGGTACCGCTCCGTGAACGAGGGCGGAAGATTCTTTACGGCTTCCCCGAGGATCTCCAGGTTCCTGATGACTGCATCCTGTGTCCTGATATCGCCGGTGAACTCGTCGTATGTCATCTCCGAAGTGTATGACAGAATGCGCTCAACGGCCTCGGCGATATCGGCGCAGAGGAGATGGGTGTTCGACCGTTCAGGCATAGGCGACCTCGACGGCCACCCGCTCCCGTATGGCAGGTTTGAGAGCGTCAGGGGTCACCAGGTCGACGGGGGCGCCGAGGTGAAGTGAGAGGTACTCTTCGAGTTCCAGGAAGGCGAAGAACCCGACCGGCCGGGAGAACTCGACGAGGATATCGATATCGCTTGCCTCAGTCTGCTCGCCGCGAGCGACAGAGCCGAAGATACCTATCCGTCTGACCGAAAACCGTGCGGTGATATCATCCTTGAGACGCTGCAATGTCGCAAAGATCTCTTCCCGGGATTGCATGGATACTGGTGTTTGGCGGAGAGTATTAATAGTTGCTTCGCCCCGGCGGCTTCGGGAAACCCCGGATCGGGAAAATTCCAGAGTGGGTAAAAAAAACCCTTAGTTCTATCGTGTCTCTATCATCTTTCTGGTTTCCAGGGGTCAATTTTCAGGTGTACCATACTCTGTAGTTGAGGTAATGGTGGCTGCCCCGGATGCCAACCCCCCTCAAAACCGGCTGCTCGCAAGGCTTTGACCACCTTCTCGCCGGTGGTTCTCGGAAGTTTCAGATCCTTGCGTTGCTCGTATTCAGGGGGACGGAGACCTCGACCGGAATAGGCTTGCCGAGCTTCCTGGCCAACCTCGATGTATCCCGAGATCGCCTCTTCGATCTCTGCCAGCGCCTCTTCCCGGGTAGCCCCTTCGCTGATGCACCCCGGAAGGGACGGCACCGTCACGGTGTACCCTCCGTCCTCATTTTGCTCCATAAGGACCGTATCGCGGAGACGAGTATCTGGCAAATCGATCCCTCCACAGGAGAATTGTCTACGGCACTATAGAGGGGTTCCGCAGATCATCATCTCCGATGCCGAACCATACGAGGCTCAAGGCAGAGTACCTGAGCAGGCAGAACATCAATAGATCCCTCGCAACGTGGAATTGTGGAGTCGCTGACACCACAATCCGGGAACCGCCACCCCCGGGAGCCTGGGGGAAAGCCT
>NZ_DAOSET010000083.1:1479-6118 GCF_035363275.1 Methanoculleus sp.
CGCCACCCCCGGGAGCCTGGGGGAAAGCCTCTGCCGGGCCGGGGCAGTCCCGGTCGTGAAGGTTCGATCAGTATTATCACCCTGAAGGTAATATCACATTATATCGGTGGGAACATGAGGGTATTCACGGCCGTGCTGTATAAGGAAGAGGACGTTTACGTAGCCGAGTGCCCGGAAGTCGGCACCGTCAGCCAGGGCAAGACGGTGGAAGAGGCGGTCGCAAACCTCAAGGAAGCAACGGAATTATACCTCGAAGAATTCCCGCTGGAAGACGGACGAAGGCCGATCATCACGACGTTTGAGGTGGCCGTGGGTGCCGGGGCTTAAACCAGCCTCCGGCGAGACCGTAATAAAAATCCTCACGAAGGAATACCAATTCGCCGTAAGCGGACAATCCGGGAGTCATGTGCGCCTGTCAAAGGCGACGGCCGGTGGGGAATGCGACTGTCCCGCAGGACAGGAGCTTGAGCACCCGGAGGGTGCGAGGTGGGAACAGTTGTCCCGCTCCGTAGGGAGCTAAAGATCGGTACTCTTCGGGGCATCCTGCGGTTGGCGAAGATCGAACCTGAGGATTTTGCCCGATATCTGTAAAGCAACCCATAATCTCTTTTTCGGACTGTCGCGCTTCTTATGGGGAGTTTTTGACGGTGCCCACCCGGAGCCGGTAGGCGGGAGTCCTGAAAAACCCCGCCTGTTTCCGGACGTGCCGGTAGGGGTCCGCCCGGAGCCCGGCCGGGGTAGTCCCGGCCGCAGAGACGCCAGAAGACCGTGACGACGGGGCCTGCCTCCTCGTTCGGATCGTATCCTCGAGCAGGCGGCCGTGCGGTCCCCGTGCACCAGCCAGGGTCGGCCTCTGCCTGGAGGAGAGAGGATGATCGGCGGACCGATCGCCCCCGGTCTGCCGCAAACGATCACGGCAGGGGAACATCTTATCCCGGTCGCCGGAGAAGATATCATGAGAATATCGTGATCCCCGACGACATCATCCCGGTCGCATTCGCCGTCCTCTCGTCGCCGAAGCGCTACGCCCTGCTCCTCGGCTCGGGTGTATCCGGAGGAAACCTTCCCACCGGCAGGGCGATCACCCGTGACCTGATCCGGAGGATTGCCGCCCTCTCGGGAGAAGAGATCGACAGAGACCCCCTGGACTGGTACCGGGACCGGTACGGTAGAGAACCGACATTCCCCGGTCTCTTCAAGACGCTCGAAGCCCGCGACGGGGACGAAGAAGCGATCCTCGACGACTACTTCACGGTCGTCGGCCCGGAAGGGCGGCGGGTCGCCCCCGGGCCGACGCCCGCCCACAGGACGATCGCAACGATGGTGAAGGAGGGGCTCATCAGCCTCATCGTCACCACGAACTTCGATGACCTCATGGAGCGGGCGCTCCTGGACCAGGGGGTCCAGCCGGTGGTGATCACGGGATTGAGCGACCCGGAGATGATGTCCGTCTTCCCCGACCGGTGCCGGATCGTCAAGGTGAACGGCGACTACCCGAGCACCGACCTGAAGATGACGCCCGAGGATCTGAAGGACTACAGCCCCAAGATCAAAGACTACCTGGACCGGATCTTCTCGGAGTACGGCCTGATCGTCTGCGGATGGTCCGCAAAGGACGATACGGGGCTCGTGAAGATCCTCGCCGGCGGAGAGCGGACAGAACGAAGGGTCCGGAGGTATTCAACCATCTGGTGCCGGCGAAAAGACTCGACCCCCATCCCAAAAGAGGTTGTCGGGGAACTCCACCCCTCGGAGATCGAGATCGCCACCGCGGACGAGTTCTTCGAAGAGCTCTCCTCCCGTATCGAGGTCCTGCGCCGGTACGAGCACAAAGAACCGATAAGCGTCTCGACCGGGGTGCAGAAGGTCAAACGCATCTTGCGAGAGCCGAAGCCCGAACTCATGCTTCCCGATCTCATCCGCGACGAGACCGATCGCGTCATCGAGTTCATCATGGACAGGCAGCGGTACCAGGCCGCCGGCATCGACGGTAAGGAGTATTACCTGACGACGCTCCGGAGTCTCGAAAATACCGCTGCACCGCTGGCGGCGATGGCCGCCACGGTGGCATACCACGACGACACCTTCACGGACCTCATAACCGACATGCTCGTGCGACTGATCAACATCCCCCACGTCAAGCCCCGGGTCTCCGGGATCCAGAATATCCACCAGAAGACGGACCGGGAGTACATCGAGGGCCTCCACCGGTTACGACACTACCCGGCCCTTCTCGTCCTCTACGCGTCCGGCATCGCCGCCGTACGCACCGGGCACTTCGACACGCTGGAGGCGATCGTCCGAAGACCGAAGCAATACCGTTACGACGGCATGTTGAGGGAGACCGCACCTTATCATGAGTCGGTAAACCTTCAGGGGGTCGCCGGCTCCGGCGCCGACTGGATAGCCGGACAGACCCCTGAGCGTTTCGAGACGGAAGGCACCCATACGGACTACTTCTCCCAGGTCATATATACCGTGATGCAGGGCCTGTTCCCGAACCGATACGCCTTCGATGAATCCCTGGATATCTTCGAGTATATCTTCGGACTCGCGTATCTGGCGGAGCTCGGCGAGATCGAACCGGAAGCATTCCGCTTCGCCGCGCTTCCCGGACCCTTACGGTCCTGCAACTGGCACCGTCACCCTTACCTGCCGGGCATATCGCCCCCTGCTCGCACCCTGTCGCTTCCTCCGCACCTCATCGCTTATCTCGGAGACCTCAAGCAGAGGGCGGCAGACTCGAATTTCTTCGGAGGTGACCTTTCGGTCTTTGAGAAGGCGCACCGGAACTACGCGAAGGGGTTCGGGATCGACTGTCCCGGAACGGGCATCGAGTTGCCGGAACCGGACCTGCAAAACGACGCCTGACCGAGTCGTGGAAGTGCCGCCTGACCGATTGCCGTTGAGTGTCCGATACCGGACCGTACTGCCGAATCCGGCCTTACCGTCCTCTCTTCCTCGCCCGTGAGCGTGCGGCGATGCACTCCGGAGGGCACATCCTCCGGAGCAGACGGCCCGGCCCCGGGCGATTATGCCGTGTCATCCCGGCATAACGATCGGGAGATCTCCCGCCCCATTCCACAGGTTAAAGAGGACCTATATCAATATTCTATAACTGAATGTGGCGGGGAACGTTCATAATCAGAGGATATAAGGTCTAAAGATACCCATATTGGGCCCTGTTCGCCTCTCAGGGGAACAAAGGTCGAGCGGACACATCTCGTCTATCGCATCGAAAGAATAGAAATCTCGTTTACCGCAAAGAATAATCATCGTCTGGCAGGTATGGAGCAGAACAGCACAGGATCCGGTATCCGATGGTCAGTCATCGCCTTTACGGTGCTTCTCACCGCCCTCGCAGCGACCAGCCTCTACAACTACCTCCTCTTCCACGTCATCACCGAACTCGTCGCGGTAGGGATAGCGATCGCGGTCTTCACCGTCGCCTGGAATGCCCGGACGATGCGGGAGAACAGTTACCTGCTCGTCGCCGGGACCGGGCTGCTCTTCGTGGCGGCGATCGGCCTCGTCCACACCCTCGCCTACGACGGGATGGGGCTCTTTGTCGGCTACGACGCAAACCTCCCGACACAGCTCTGGATCGCCTCCCGCTACCTCCTTGCCGGGACGTTCCTTGCCGCTCCCCTTCTGCTCCGGAAAAATCCGGCACCCCGGTGGGTCTTTGCCGCGTTTGCGGGAGTCACCGGAGCCCTCCTTCTCTCGATCTTCGCCGTTCCGGTCTTTCCCGACTGCTTCATCGAGGGTTCGGGGCTGACGCCGTTCAAGATCGTCAGCGAGTACATCATCGTGGCCCTGCTCGCCCTCGGGGCCGTCGCCGTCTACCGGCTGCGCGACGCCTTCTCGCCCCGGGTGGTGAACCACCTGGCTGCGGCCATCGTCGTGCTGATGGTATCGGAACTTGCCTTCACGCTGTATACCGATGTGTATGGGCTCCTGAACATGGTCGGCCACCTCCTGATGGTGCTCGCGTTCGGGCTCATCTATGTGGGATTCGTCGAGACCGGGATCCGGCAGCCCTACGCGGTGGTCTTTACCGGCTTAAAATCGAGCGAAGAACGTCTGCGGCGGGAGAAAGATCGGTTCAACCAGTACCTGGATATCGCCGGAACCCTCTTTGTCGTCCTCGACCGGGACGGGCGAGTCACCCTCATCAACCGCAGGGCGTCCGAGGTCCTCGGCTGTCCGGCGGATGCGGCCGTGGGCGAGCCCTGGATCGAGCGGTTCGTCCCGCCGGCGGAAGGGGAACGGTGCCGTGGGATCTTTCTTGAGCTGATGCAGGACGAGACTGAACCGAACGAGTATGTACAGACATCGGTCCGCACCGCGGACGGGCGTGAGCGGATCATCGCGTGGCACAACACCGTGCTCCGGGACGATGACGGCGCCGTCTACGGGACACTGAGCTCCGGCGAGGATATCACCGAGCGGCAGCATGCCGAGGAGGCGCTTGGCCGGGCGAACACGAAGTTAAACCTTCTCTCCGGAATCACCCGCCACGATATCCTCAACCGGATCACCGTCGCCCGCGCCTACATCGAGTTCGCGGCGGAGGACAGCACGGATCCTGTCATCCGGTCCCACCTGGAGCGTGCCCGGGCCGCCGTCGAGGAGATCC
>NZ_DAOSET010000084.1:0-5746 GCF_035363275.1 Methanoculleus sp.
TCCCGCGCGAGGGCGGAGAGTTTCTCGATCTCGCCCTCAAGTCCGCTTCTCACTGCACTTCGCCTCGATGAAGGTATCTCCCGCCTCAGGATATTTATGGGTAGCGGAGGTTTGGGGTTCTGGGCGGTAAACCCCGGCCCCCTCACGCCGACGTTTCCCACCCGGCGCAGACATCCCGCTCGGGGTCGAGGAGGACGCCGTGCGGGAGCCCGATGAGCGCGACGGCCGCGAGCGCCCCGATGACGCCCCGGCCCCCGTGAAGGTGCGCCCCGAACCGCCCGGCGGTCGCCTCGGCTACCTCTCGTGTGAGCACCGACTCCCTCGCGCTTCTGCCGTATGCCCGGAGTGCGCCGGGCACCCGGAACCCCTGCCGGACGGCGACGCCCCACGCCGGCGAGGCTGCCTCGCCGGCGACGAACCGCACGGCCGACTCCTCGACCCGCGGCACCTGATCGGGCTCCACTGCGAGTTCGATGAAGCTGCAGGAGTTCCCGGCAGTCCGCTCTTCGAGCCGGGGGTTGAGCATCGCCACCTTATGGCCGATCGGCATGACGCCGTCGAGCTTCGCGAGGTGCTGGAGGAGGGCAAGGGCGAGGGCGAACGTCGCACCCTCGGTCCCGGTATCGGTATCGTCGATCCCGATGGCGACGTAGGCAAGCGCCCGGGTGACCACCTCGCCCTCGACCACCGCTCCTTCGCGGTGGAGAGTGACACCGCAGACCCCCTCGGCAAAGGACATCATATCGGTGAGCGAGTAGGCCGGGCCCCCTATGCACCGGATCTGCTGGCGGATGTAGCCGTCATCGTGATAGACGCCGACGATCCCGACTGCCGGCGCCGGGTCGAGCCCGACGGCGACGTCCCGCCGCCCGAGGATCGCCCGTTCCCGGAGCAGGGTCCCGTCCCGGTGGACCGACTGCAGGGCGCCGCCGGCGCGGGCATGGTGGAACTCGCAGAAGGCGGCGCATCCCCCGCTCATGCACTCGTGGTAGATCTCGACCTCGCTGCCGTCGATGGTGGTGAAGACCCGACGGCAGGCGCTCTCCGGCATCACGCTGCTCGCCACGTAGCGGGCCGCGTGCCGTCCCCGCTGCTCCTCCGTGAGAAGAACGCATCCCTCCTCGATGAGGCGGTTCACCCAGTCCTGGACGGTGCTCCGGGGGGTATCGGTAGCCTCCGCAATATCGGCCACCGTAAAGGAACCCTTCTCAAGCGTCGCCTGGCGCATCAAGCGCAGGTACTGTTTTCTCCGTTCAAGAACCCTGGACATGCCGCTCACGGATATAGAGGAGGTCGCCGATCACGGCACTGGCGGTCTCGATGGAACCCGCGCCCTTCCCGATGAACGTGAGGTCCCCGGCGAGGTCCGCCTCCACGGTGACGGCGTTGAGCGTTCCTTCGACGACGAGCGGGTGGGCCTTCGGGATGATCCGCGGAGAGACGCGGAGCACCCCGGCACCCGGGATGATCTCGCCGATCAGCCGGATGGTGCAGTCCTGGTCCTCCGCGAGCTCGAGGGCGTCGGGTGTCAGGAGGGTGATCCCCGTCCTCTCCACGTCGTCGAGCGTTGCATGCATATCAAGGACGGTGTTTGCGAGGATAACCAGTTTAACGCCTGCGTCGATCCCCTCGACGTCGTAGGTGGGGTCCGCCTCGGCGTACCCGAGTTCCCGCGCCTCGGCAAGGGCCTGCTCGTAGGTGAGGCCTTCTGCGGCCATCCGGGTGAGGATATAGTTGCAGGTGCCGTTGAAGACGCCGGAGAGCCGGGAGATGGTGTTGCCCGCAAGCCCCTCCGTTATCCCGTGGATGAGCGGGATCGCCCCGCAGACCGTCGCCTCGTATTTCAGGAAGACGCCGTTTGCCTCTGCAAGCGCCCGGAGTTCGGGGTAGGCGAGGGCGATCGGACCCTTGTTCGAGGTGACGACGTGCTTACCCCGCCGGAGGGCCGTCCGCATGTGGCCCAGCGCCGGTTCGGCGGTCTTTACGTTCGTCGGGGTCACTTCGACGAGGACGTCGTAGTCCGCCTTCGCCACCACGTCGGCGGGACTGACGCCCGGGCTGCCGCAGGGGCCGCCGGCCTCCTTTCTGGCGAGCGCCGCTAGAAGGTCGATCCCGCCGGCATCGATGATGCCGCTTCGCGAGTCGGCAAGGCCGGTGACGGTGATATCGAGGTTTTTTGCAAGGATCGTCCGGGCGATGCCCCGGCCGACGGAACCCAGTCCCAGGAGCGCGATCCGCATCATGCACCCTCCAGGGGCTCGATGATGAGGAGGCTCTTCTGTTCCGCGACGCCGCGGAGGATCCGGATCGCCTTTGCCATCTCTGTCCGGGTGGTCGAACGGATGGTGATGCGGGCCGACGAGGGGGCATTGATCGCCGGCATAACGAGGGAGAGCCCCGTCACCTCGGCCGAGCCGGTCCGGTCGATAGAGTCGACCGTGTCGGAGAGGTCCGTGTGCATCAAGTGGCCGATCATGATCAGGGTGCACTCGTAGAGGAGCCGCTCCTCGCCGATGCGCACGACGCTGACGCCTTGCTCCCTGAGGAGTTCAAGGAGGTTGTCGAGACGCCCCTCGGGGAGTTCCAGGACGATCTGGACGTCCAGTGTCTCTGTGGCCGCCGGGGTCTCTCTCTGGTGGATGACCGCTATGATGTTTCCCCCGACGGCCGAGATCGGTTTGAGAGCCGCGACCAGCTGTCCGGGCCGGTCTTTCATCTCGAGCTTCATGGATACCTGCAAAAAACCACCTGCTGAAGAGTTGACCTGCCGGGGAGATAAGCCTTGTACCCCAGAACGGACCTATCGACGGGAGGGGGTGCCGCAAAAAAGGGTGGGGAGAGCCGTGCTGTTACCGCACGGACCCGGGCGCCCCGGCGACGATCGTGAGAGCCCGGGCAAACTCCGGGAGGATCTCGGCGGGGATGCCCATGACGAGCTCGCCGTCCTCGATGCCGGAGAACCGGCGCGAGCCGTCGCACCCGAGGGAGTAGTTGATCCGGCCGGTGAGGTAGGGCTGCGCGGTCGCGTCCGCGCAGACCGACTGGATCCCCGACATCCCGGACTCGATCCGTCCGCCGAGCTGGTAAAGCGTGGCCTGCGCGAGTTTGAGCATCGTCCGCGGGTTTGCAATGATGATGACGACGTGCGGGTCAAACGGCGTCTTCTCAAGCGGGGCATAGACCGTCGCGTAGGTCTCGAGTTCGGGGACGTGCGGCACCTGCTGGATGGTCCGCATGCAGGCGGCCCAGCTCTCGAACTTGCCGAGTTTGTAATAGAACTCCCCCGTTCGAAGACTCTGCGTGAGTTCCTTCAGCCCGAGGGCCCAGCCGCCTCCCATGCAGACGTGTTTCTCGGCGGTCGCGTAGAAGATCTCGCCGTCGAGACGGGCCCGGCTGACCATCTGGCAGTGGCGGACCGTCTCCTCGATCGGGCCGACCGATTCGGGGATGCCTTCGGGACTCTTTGCAAATTTTACCGCGACCGGTGACCCCCGGAGGTCGAGGGTCTTCTTCAGCGTCTCTGCGATCTCCGCATAGGAGAACTCCGTGCGCATCTGGTCTTCCATGATCATACTCACTCCAGTGTGCAGATAGTCCCCGCGGTCGCTCATAAAATCTCGGTTTGCGGTATGACGGGATCAGAGGTTGCGCAGTTTATGGTTCACCTTCTCAAAGAAGGGTTTGCCCGTATGGACGAAGAGAGCGGGATCGGCCGATTTCTTGACCGTGACCGTGACCTCCTTCTCCAGTTCAAACGGGCTCTGCCCGTCGATGACGAGGTGCGCCGGCTTATCGGTCTCAAGGGTGATCGCAAGATCCCTCCCGGTGCTGATGAGGCGGGGACGGGACGAGAGCATGTAGGGTGCGAGCGGTACGAGAAGGTATCCCTCGATCCTGGGATCGACGATCGGCCCCCCCGCGCTCATGGCGTAGGCGGTCGACCCGGTCGGGGTCGATATGAGCAGGCCATCGGCCCTGAACTCTTCTGCAGGCGTCCCGTCGACGTAGACGCCGAACCGGAGCATCTTCGCCGGCCGGTCAGTGACGATGACCGCCTCGTTGAGAGCGTCGCCGAACCGCCGCCCGTTAACAGAGAGGCTGATCCTCAACCGGCGTTCGACCTCAAAGCCGCTTTTGTGGGCTGCGAAGAACGCGCGCGCTTCGGCGGGCTCCAGGTCCGCAAGGAACCCCACCTCGCCCCAGTTAATCCCGAGGACCGGAACCTGCTTCTTCATCTGGTGGACGGTGAGGAGGACCGAACCGTCACCGCCGACGACCACGACAAGGTCACCGGCGAGCTCCTCAAACGGTATGCCCTCCTTCTTCCCGATATGCCTCGCTGTGCCCTCTTCGAAGACGACGTCATGTCCCAGGCCTTCGAGCTCCCGGGCAAGTTCCGCGGTGTAGCGGAGCGCATTCTCATCGTCGATGCGCGATACCAGCACGATCTTCATACGCAACCCTACCTCAGGTACTCGATGACTTTGTTATGCACGATCCCGTTCGTGGCGACGAGGCTCCGGCCGACGGCGACCTCGTCGGGGAAGACGAGGGCGTTCCCCTCGAGATCGGAGACGGTGCCGCCGGCCTCCTCGCAGACCAGCATCCCGGCCGCCGCGTCCGTGACGCGGAGCGTCCCCCGCAAGTCGACGAAGCCGTCGATGCGACCGCACCCGACGTAACAGAGTTCGAGCGCCGATGCACCGAGGAGGCGCCACCGCCGGATGTGCCGGCCGAGCCCGAGAACGCGGGCCGGGTCGGACTTGCGGCCGCCGTAGACGCTCATGGCGCTCTCCTGGAGGAGCGATGAACTCGAGACACGGATAGGGTGCCCGTCGAGGAAAGCGCCCCGCCCCCTGACGGCGTGGAACGTCTCGTTCGTGGCAAGGTTACGGACGTATCCCTGCTGGACGACACCTTCTTCTGCATACGCTATGGAGAGAGCGTAGAAAGGGATCCCGACGACGGCGTTGTAGGTGCCGTCGACCGGGTCGAGGAAGATGGTGCCTCTCTCCCCGCCCATATCGGCGCACCCGAGTTCCTCGCTGATCAGCCGCCGGCAGCACGGGTGGCTCCGGAAGTAGTCTACGACGATATCCTCTGCGACCTGGTCGATCAGTTTCGTGGGCGTGCCGTCCGCGCCCATCCTCACGAACTCTCCTGCTTCCGGCGTTCCGACCATGCCGGCTACAGCATCAGAAACAGCCCCCGCCAGGTCGTCACACGCACGGATGAACTCCATCAAAAATTCCTCATAACATACCTTGTTCTACGGTGTATTTATGTAATGTAATCCAGATACATTAATCACGCGTTTATCGAGTGAGACAATATGAAGGAACAAACAGAAGTTGGAAAGCTGAAAGAGGGACGCTACGTCGTCATTGAAGATGAGCCTTGCAAGATTGTCTCCATCGCTATCTCCAAGCCCGGGAAGCACGGGGCAGCAAAGTCCCGGATCGACTGCATCGGCATCTTTGACGGTGTGAAGCGCTCGGTCGTCCAGCCGGTCTCGGCGAAGACTTACGTCCCGGTGGTGGAACGCAAGATTGCGCAGGTCATATCGATCGCCGGCACGACCCTTCAGCTCATGGACGTCAAGGACTTTGAGATGTTCGAACTCACGGTAACCGAAGACCAGGTCGGCGGCCTGGAACCCGGCCAGGAGATCGCCTACATCTCGTCCCTGGGTAAGAAGAAACTTGAGTGACGTGTTCTGGCTCTCGAAGACGGGCATGCACGAGCT
>NZ_DAOSET010000085.1:0-4973 GCF_035363275.1 Methanoculleus sp.
TGTTGGCGGTAAATGAGATGCTGTGGCGAATGTTGTTCTCGTCCAGTAGCCGCAGCGCTCTCACCGCTTTCTCATAACTTCCTTCACCACGGATGAAATCGTGAACGCGATTGTCTCCGTCGATGCTGATCTGAATTCCGTCATTTCTTCGGAACAGACCAATGTATTGTGGGACAAGGATCCCGTTTGAACTCAGGGCAACATACCCATTCAAACCTCGTACAATGCTGCAGACTTCCCCAAACTGCGGATGCAGAAGAGGCTCCCCGCCGCTCAAAATGATCGTACTCTGCGGAAGAGGAAGATCTGCCTGCAAGAAGTCGGTACTTACCGCTCTTATCATCTCCAGCGGCATCGAGGTATTTCCTTTGTGAAGATAGCAATGCCTGCACGCCAGCTGGCAGTGATCGACGATATGGAGATCAAGGAAGTTCGCCGGCATTCATACCACTATCCTGTTCGGCACATTTTTTCCATTGCAATATCGCATCACGCGAGATTTCGTAATACTTAACTTGATAATCTTAATCATGTTTGTGATTATTTTGAAATTACTTAACATTTTCCCTTTGAGAATACGTTCAAAGCCCATCAGATTATGCGCACCTCCGGTTTGATGGCCCCCTACTCCAGCGCACAACGCTCTGCCCCTCTCATCGACCTCCACCCCGCCCCGCAGGGGGCGGGGGCAGGCATGGCGATATGCGGGGGTTCGTTACGCGACTGGTCAGAGGGCGGGAGCGTGAGCACCGTGAGGTGAGAAGAACCGGTAGTGCTCCAGCATAGAACTGATAGTCGATCTCGGCGAATTCGACCGAAAATTTCCATTATCGGGCCCTGATAAAGCCCTATTCCGGCTTTCGTTCTTTCCTGACGAGATTGGTGCCGGACCCGGCCTGTCCCTGAGTTCGACCTTTTCTCGCAAGCATGTCCTCATGCCGTGGACCGTGGTAGCCAGCGCATCTGACGATGCTCGAACTCCCGCCGTCCCGCCGGTCGTTTATCGCCATGGGGGTGGGGCTGACGGGGAGTGCGATGCTCCGGAGGAGCGGAGCATGAGAAGCCATCAGGCTTTGAGGGGGTCTTCCCCTCCCCTGTCTCGCGCAACCATCCGCACCTCCCATCAACCCCACCCCACCCGCGCTTCGCGCTCCTCCCCCGCCCCTTAAGGGGCGGGGGCAGTCATGGCGATATGCGACTGGCCGAAGGGTGCGACGGACGGAACGTCAGGAGCTTGAGCACCGAAGGTGCGGGGCAGGAGCAGGAGAAGACCGAAGGTCTTGGACTAGCGACGTTCCGGTAGGAACGACTGTCCGCAGGACAGGAGTTTGAGAAGCCATCAGGCTTCGAGGAACGGAGCTCGAGCACTGGAGGTACGTAGCCCAATGGAAAGCCGTGCCCCGATTGCATGCAAGCGGGAACACCCGAATGGGATCTCAGATGACCAGTTGTTTCGTAGGGCACTACCGAAGAACAGGAGCAGGAGCATCGTCAGGTGCGCAGTAGGATGCTCCTCTGGAAGTGTCCTTCGAGCACCGTCAGGTGCGCGTCCGGTGAACCGTCGTGTCCGGGAGTTGCTATCGCCAGGAACAGGCGGGGAAGGGGTTTGACAAATCCGGTTTTTTCGTATCGGTTGGTTCCCGGGGCACCACCCGGCATCGGGGAAGCCGGGATCGGCCGGACAGAGAAAATCAGGGACGGTGACATCGCTGGGGACCTAAGTATTACAAATATTTAATATTATATTACTTAATCTTAAGAATAGTAAATTATATATCACTCGCCGTTCTATCTCTGCCTGGCGGGCGGTGGCAGAATCGCCGAAAAGCCATGGCCACCTCACCGGGCTTCCGGGGTTCATCGTCACCGCCTGCCGAATCGCCCTGCACGGCCGGCGGGGCAGAGGTGACTGACTATGAAGAAATGCATTCGATCCGAGAAAGGCGAGATCTTCCTTGACACCGACCGTGATGCCTGGCTCTACCTCGCCCCGCGGGGCGGTGACGCAGGCGGGGCGTTCGCGCGCGGAAAGGACCTCTATCTGCACGAGCAGGAGGGGCTGCCCGATGCCTACTACATCCACTCCTGGTCGATGGATCCCGGCGAGGAAGAACTGCTTCAGACCATCACACTCCTCTCCGCCGAAGAGTTCCTGGAACTGCGGGGGCTCGTGCTGAACGTGTATCCGGAGCAGAGGGGGAGCCAGGTGCTGCGGTCCTACGGCTACGGCATCGCGGAAGAGTTCTGAGACCTCACGTTACCGGGCGGGGGCAGGGCCGCCCACGCCCGGACTGTGCCCGTATTTTGTTACAAAATAGGAATTCTTTAACATTAATTGCATCATATTCTAAAATATGTCATATTCAGCACGGAGGAACGTACTTCCGTTCACCGCCATCGTCGGCCAGGAGACGATGAAGCGTGCACTCCTTCTCAACGCCGTCAACCCGGGCATCGGCGGCGTGCTCATCCGCGGCGAGAAAGGGACCGCAAAGTCCACTGCGGTCAGGGCGCTTGCCGACGTGCTTCCCGAGATCGATGCGGTCCGGGGCTGCCCGTATAACTGTGATCCCAACGGCGGCCTGTGTACTGCCTGCGCCGGGAAGAAGGCCGCAGGCGAGGACCTGGACGTCGAGCGGCGCCGGGTCCGCGTCGTCGATCTCCCGATTGGAGCGACCGAAGACCGGGTGGTGGGCACCGTCGACGTGGAGCGGGCGATCCGTGAAGGGAGGGTAGCCATCGATCCGGGTATCCTCGCGGCGGTCAACCGCGGGATCCTCTACATCGACGAGGTCAACCTGCTCGACGACCACGTTGCCGATGTCCTCCTCGATGCTGCCGCCATGGGCGTCAACGTGGTGGAGCGGGAAGGCATATCGTTCTCCCATCCTGCCCGGTTCATCCTGGTCGGCACCATGAACCCGGAAGAGGGGGAACTGCGGCCGCAGTTGCTCGACCGGTTCGGGCTGCAGGTGACCGTGGAAGGGATCGAGGACCCTGCCCAGCGTGTGGCGGTCATCAGGGCCGCCGAGACGTTCGAGCGCGA
This sequence comes from Methanoculleus sp., assembly GCF_035363275.1. NCBI lineage: Archaea > Methanobacteriati > Methanobacteriota > Methanomicrobia > Methanomicrobiales > Methanomicrobiaceae > Methanoculleus > Methanoculleus sp. The sequence continues at coordinate 3,047 of NZ_DAOSET010000085.1, forward strand.
TCCCGGAGGGTGCCGGCAGGAATACGGCGCGGCGCAGGAAGAGTTGCGCGAGGAGATCGTCGCTGCACGGATGCTGCTCCCCTCCGTCACGGTCGACGACGCCCTCCTGGATGCGGTGGTGAAGGCATGCATCCGGCTCGGGGTCAGGACCCACCGCGCCGACATCGCCGTCGTCCGCACGGCAAAGACGATCGCCGCTCTCGAAAAGCGGACGGTCGTCACCCGTGACGACGTCCGGGAAGCCATGGAGCTCGCGCTTCCGCACCGGATGCGCCGGAAACCGTTCGAGGAGCCGAAGATCGACCCGGAGGAGCTCGACAGATCCCTGGAGAACGCCGGGGAGGGGCACGACCACGCTCCCCGGGACGACGGGGGCGGCGCGGCCGGTGACGGACCCTCCGGTGGGCATGATGGAGAGCCGCCCCCCTCCGGCGGGAGTGCAGCGCACGAAACTGTCCTTCCTGTCGGAGACCCGGTCGACGTCGAAAAGCTAAGCCTGCCGGGGCGGCGGGAAACCCGGGAGCGGCAGAGGGCTTCCGGGAGGCGGTTCAAGACGGTTTCAGCGGGAAACGCGGGAAAATATGTTTCTGCGCGGTATCCTGCCGGCACCGGTGATGTCGCGCTCGATGCCACACTCCGGGCCGCCGCCCCGCACCAGGCAGTGCGCGACCGGAAGGGGATGGCGGTCGCTGTCAGCGAGCAGGATCTCCGCGAGCGGGTCCGGGTGGGGAAGGTTTCCGTCGCGTGCGTCTTCGTGGTCGATGCCAGTGGTTCGATGGGAGCCATGATGCGGATGGAATCGGCCAAGGGCGCGGTCCTTTCGATGCTGGTGGACTCCTACCGGCACCGCGACCGGATCGGCCTTGTGGCGTTCCGGGGAACCAGCGCCGAGATCCTCCTCCCGCTCTGCTCGAGCGTCGATCTCGCGCAGAAACAGCTGGAGGATCTCCCGACCGGCGGAAAGACGCCGCTTTGTGCCGGCCTGATGAAAGGCATGGAGGTCCTCCTGCAGGAGCGACGGAAGAACGGCGAGGTGATCCCGATGATGGTCGTCGTATCCGACGGTCGGGCGAACGTTCCTCTCGCGGGAGATGTACGTCAGGAGATTGTCGGTATCGCCGAGGAAATCCGGTCGTACGGCATCCGTACGGTGGTCATCGATACCGAGGAGATGGGGAACTCTTTCCTGGAGTTCCGGCTCGGCTACTGCAGGGCCATTGCGGAACATGCCGACGGCGGCTACTACCCGATTGGCGATCTCTCTGCCGGGCTCCTGCACGGAATCACAGCGACCGAGCGGGATGCGGCGGCGCACCCTGCCTGAGATCCCTTTACCGGCAGAGCGGCGCGAGTTTCTCGATCAGCCGCTCCACCTGCCGGACCGCCGTCCCGATGTAGGCGTCCGGGTCGAGGAGGGCGTCGAGCTCCTCGCGGGTGACGAACGCCGTGACCTCCGGCCGCCCGGCGAGCACCTCAGCGAGGTCGCGGTCTTCGTCGAGGGCCTGCATGCTCGCCGTCCGCATCACTTCGTGGGCCTCCTGCCGGCTCATGCCCCGCTTCGTCAGTTCGATCATCACCGACTCGGCGAGGTTCACGCCGCGGAGCATCATCAGGTTCTTTCGGATGTTCTTCTTGTTGAACTCGAGGCCATCCATCACGCCGATCATCACCTTGAGGATATGGTCGGTCAGCACCGACGCCTCGGGGAAGAGCACCCGCTCGGGGGATGAGTTCGTCAGGTCGCGCTCGTCCCAGAGGACGTTGTTCTGCAAGGCGGGTTCGACCGCGGACCGGACGATCCGGGCAAGCCCGCAGACCTGCTCGCTCTTGATCGGGTTCCGCTTGTGGGGCATCGTGCTTGAGCCCACCTGCTTCTTCCCGAACGCCTCGGCGAGTTCCCCGATCTCCGAGCGCTGCATCAGCCGGA
>NZ_DAOSET010000086.1:0-4947 GCF_035363275.1 Methanoculleus sp.
GCCTCGTTCAGCGTGGGGATGAAGATGCATACCTCGTCGTGCTCGATGTTCATTGGAGTACTATATCCGATTGAGCCACATAAGGGCTTCGTATGCACGTAGCCAAACCAGGGCTCCGCGCTCTCGGTATCGCCGAGAGTTACTCGGGAAGGGAGCAGTCCACCCTTGCCGGCATCGTCATGCGAAAGGATCTCCGGATCGACGGAGCGGCCTTCGCCCGGGTGACCGTCGGGGGGATGGACGCGACCGATGCGGTCATCGGGATAGTCACCGATCTCGCTCGCCGGGACATCAACCTCATCATGATCAGCGGGAGTGTCATCGCCTGGTATAACATCATCGACCCGGCGGCGGTGCAGGACGCGACCGGGTTGCCCGTCATCGTCACCACCTACGAGGAGTCGGAGGGACTCGCGGAGGATATCCGCCGCCACTTTCCGGGCGACGCCGGGAGGCTCGAGGCGTACCTGCGGCTCGGCGGCCGGACGCCCATCCCCCTCCATACCGGGTATACCCTCTTCATCCGCCCCTACGGCATCTCTCACGGCGACGCCGCAAAGGTCTGCAACGACTTCACGCACGAAGGGCGGGTGCCCGAACCGCTCAGGGTGGCCCGGCTCATCGCCCGCGGGCTCGTCCGGTCGTCCCTGTGCGAGGTCAGCCCCTGACGACCATGACCGTCGACTCCGCGTGGTCGACGACGTAGGAACTGACGCTCCCGAGGAAGAAGCGGTCGAGGCGGCCTCTCCCGTGCGACCCGACCACGGTCAGATCGGCCTCGACCTCCCGGGCCTGCGCGATGATCTCGGCTCCCGGATGCCCGTGGCGCTTATGGGTGGTCACCGGGACACCGGCGGCGGTTCCCTGCCGCCCTGCTTCGGCAAGGATCTCGTCCGCCTCACGCTCGAGCGACTCGAGGACCGCCTGCTGCGCGATATCCGGGGGCTCGAGCTGGTTGAGCATCAGTGCGGGATAGATCCCGGTCTGGACGACGTGCACGGCGTGCACGGCGGCATGCATGACGCGGGCGACGTCAAGAGCCTCTGCGAGTGCACGGTTGCCGATCTCCGATCCGTCGACCGCCACGAGTACCAATCGGAACATACCAGTCTTTAGAAACGTCCCGGTACAAATAGGTGTCTCCGGAGGGCCGTTCGACCTCAAGCCTCCACGGTGTGCTTCGATATCACTTTCCCGGTCCGTCTGTCCTCGATCTCCACGGTGACCATGACGCCCGGAACGAACGTTTTGTCGGCAAGGTCGACCTCAATCTCCTCGCCGGGGTTCCAGTAGAGGGTGCGGCAGCCCGGACCCTTGAGGAGTCTCACCCCGTAGTGGTGCGTCGGTATGAAGAGGTAGCCGTTCAGGGTCGAGACGGTGCGAGTTCTCGTGCCATCCCGATAAAAGACCGCCCTGAGACGATCGTTCTCGTAGACCGTGCTGCCGTTGTTGACGAGGAATACCCTGCTGGCATACGTCATCTGCCCGGTCTCCCCGCTGGTGTGCAGAACCCCGGTGATGATGATCGGGGGCAGCTCCGGCTCCGCCCAGGACCAGGAGGGGATCATCGCGAGCACCATCAGCAGGACAAGAGCCGCGAGGATGATGGTGATGACAACCATCAGGAGTGTGGCGTGCGTGTGCGAGAGGGCGCAGTCGCTTCCGGCGGCGTGCCGGAGAGAGAGGCACGGCGGAACGCGGAAGCCGCCATGCGGCCGGTCCTTGATACGGCAACGGACCTCCTCCTCTCGAGCGTGGCGATTGCACGACCCGCTCTTGGGGAGGATCACCAGACCTTTAAGCCGTTCACGTGCTGTATCTCTGGCCCGTTCCGGGGGATAGCGAGTCTCTGCCTCTCCGGACCGGTTACGTTCGCCGGGCATATGCTAATGAGAAATTTATTATTGGAGATATAAATATTGCCAAAAAATATCCGTTAACAGCGGGAGGGATCTGGAAATATTGTTCAGTGCACTCCGGGATACCGGGGCCAGAGCCGGCATACCAGGGACAGGGGGAACCCGGAACGAGAGAGCCCTGGATCGGTACGGGTGAGGGTTAACCTTCTTCATCCCCACGCCCATTGAGGGTCATGGCTGAAGCGGAAGAAATTCAGCTGCCCGGATACCTGCGCCTCTCCGGGAGCGGCGAACTTAAGGAACGGGCACGCCAGGCGCACGAGGTACTCCGCGACTGCGTCGTCTGCCCCCAGGAGTGCCACGTGAACCGCATCGAAGGCGAACTGGGATTCTGCCGGACCGGCCTCCTCCCGGAGGTCTCAAGTTATAGCCCCCACTTCGGCGAGGAGACTCCACTCGTGGGGAGATACGGGTCGGGGACGATATTCTTCTCCGGCTGCAACATGCGGTGCGAGTTCTGCCAGAACTTCGAGGTCAGCCAGTGCGGGGTCGGCACGGCTGTCTCGTACGAAGACCTCGCCGGAATCATGCTCCACCTGCAGGAGCGCCGGTGCCATAACATTAACTTCGTCTCCCCCTCGCACGTCGTCCCCCAGATCCTCTGCGCAACCGCCCTCGCCGCCCTCCAGGGCCTGAAGATCCCGCTGGTCTACAACAGCAGCGGTTACGACTCCGTAGAGATGCTCCGACTCCTCGACGGCGTCATCGACATCTACATGCCAGACGCGAAGTACGGGCGGAACGACGTGGCATGGGAACTCTCTCATGCCAAAAATTACGTGGAGCGGATGCGGGCGGCGCTCCGCGAGATGCACCGGCAGGTCGGGGACCTCGTCGTCAGGGACGGGATTGCGGTGCGGGGCATGATCATCCGTCACCTGGTGCTCCCGGGAAACCTCGCGACCAGCGAGATCGTGATGAAGTTCATCGCCGACGAGATTTCACGGGACTCTTACGTGAACATCATGGCCCAGTACCACCCGGCGTGGAGGGCGGTCGAAGGAGGGAGGAGCCCGGTGCTTGCAGCACTCCAGCGCCCGATCACCGCGCGGGAGTACGAGTATGCCATCCGGTGCGCAGAGGAGAACGGTCTCTCACGGGGGTTTCCGTGAGGGACGCTCCCCGGGCAATGCACCACCAAAAGGGTATTCCCGCAAGGCCGCCCAGAGGATTGTGTAATGCAGGGACAGTCAGGAATCCGGTATGCGGCGATGAGCGACCTCGGGAGACGGGATCGCAATGAGGATGCGTTCGTTACCGACCGGGTGGCCGGGTATCACATATTTGCCGTCGCGGACGGGCTCGGGGGGCACGCCTCCGGGGACGTGGCAAGCAGGATGGCGGTCGAGATCCTCGCGGAGGTTACAGGCGAGGGGTTCCTGGAGACCGAACCGGCCGCACTGCTTGAACGCGCATTCCAGCGTGCAAACACCGAGATCTGCACCTATAACCGGGAACACCGCCTGAACGCCGGGACAACGCTCTCGGCGGCGATCGTCGGTGAGTCGGGCCGGTGCTGGATCGGTACGGTGGGCGACAGCAGGACGCATATCATTACACCGTCGTCCATCTGGCATACGCGCGATCAGAGTTACGTCCAGGGCCTGGTGGAGTCGGGGATGCTCTCCCCTGCCGAGGCGATGCTCCACCCGAAGAAGAACATCCTCACCCAGGCGCTCGGCCTCGCGCCCCGGTTGCAGGTCGACCTCGACCTCGTTGAACTCGCCGGGGCGGTCCTGGTGATCAGTTCGGACGGGCTCCACGACTCTGTCCCGGCGAGCACCATCCAGGAGATTGTCCTCGCGAACGAACCCGATGCAGCGTGCCGGCAACTGATCGACGCTGCCAGGGCCGCGGCAAGCACCGACAACATCACCGTGATCGTAGTGAGAGACGACCGCCCGTAGTGCGACGGACGGGCATGTCGTGAGGTTAGGAAACCCACGGGTTTCGAGGTACTAATCCCCCTCGGCTCCCGCTTCCCGAAGAGCTGCAAGGATTGCCGCACGGACACCGTCGGCCGCCTCAACTTCCAGAGCCGCGCGAAGCAGGCCGATCGCCTCCTCACCGGCGATCCTCCCGAGGGAAGAGGCAGCACTCCGCCGCACGAACTCATTCTCGTCGCGCTGCATCACCCCGAGGTGCGCAACCGCCCGGCGGTCGCCGAGCAGTCCGAGCCCCTTCGCCGCCATATAGCGGACATGATCCTTTCCGTCGACGAGGGCAGCATCGAGGGGCGCATACGCCTCGCCGTTGCCGATCAGCCCGAGGATCTCCGCCGCACGGTAGCGCACCTTCCAGTCGCGGTCCTGCAGTAAGGCAATACAGGCGGGGACGGCTGGTTCACCAAGGGCTGCGAGCATGGCTGTTGCCTCAGCCCGTACCGCCTTGGCCGGGTTGGAGAGCCGGGAGAGAAGGGTTGAGAGGTGCTGTTCGTCCGTAATCCCTGTCATGGTCGCTCGTATCACACGTTGAGGTGGATCGGTAATAAGCGTTGATCATCCACCCCCGGACGATCCTTCGTTCCCGCCGCAGGGCTGGCGGGCGGCAGAAGACGGGGCAAAGCCCGCCCTTGCGGATGCCGGGATCCGGTATGCCCCCGGATCCGGGTCTCCCTGATCTGCCGTCAGATCAAAAATCCACAGGTATATATTGCCAGGCTTGCGAGAGCAAAGATACCGGTCCCGATGATGAGAGCTCCCAGAATATTGAATACGCGATCGCTCTCAACCCATTTTGCCAGAACGTGCATGACACCGGATACTGCATCCCGGTATATATATTTTACTTATAAAATAAAATTAAGTCCCTCTATATAACAGTTATTAATCCTATCGGCCGGCGTATTACAGTGATTGGGGATTCCCGGAAGACCTCGGGTCGTTCGCGCAGCCCGCCCCGGTATGGAGAACACCTTGCGGAAAGAGGAGAATGGTGCACGCTCCGCTCCTTGCTAGAGAAGTAAAAGGAATGGACGCCCAGGACGGAATTCGAATCCGTGTCGACGGCGTGACAGGCCGTCATGATA
>NZ_DAOSET010000087.1:0-4893 GCF_035363275.1 Methanoculleus sp.
TCCCCACGGCTCAAGCCGGGGGCTTGCTTGCACCCCTTGAACCCCGGATCTGTAACCGGAAAGGTTCAAAACCCCCACTCCAGGCTGCCTTCAAGGCCGGCCGGGGGCCCGGGGTCAGGCCTGCTCGCTCGATGCCGGCCGGCACCACCACTGGCTCAAAATGCTTTACAGCCGGATTGACGGTTTTTTGGTATTACATCACAGCAACATTTTTATTCACCGAGTGTAATGTGGCGGAGGCGTGTCCCGACTATGCGGGATGCCGTCAGATAGGTGGTGAGAACTATGGCAGAAGAAAGACCTTCAGTTAAAGGTGGAATGGCATCTGCGGCGCAGGCTGCATCCGTTGAAGAACTGAGTGCATCTGCGTTCCAGAAGTATCTTGGAGGCATGGACTACCCTGCCGGGAAGCAGGACCTGATCAGCCATGCCAGAAAGAACAATGCGCCCGATGCGGTGATCCAGGTCCTTGAGATGTTTGGGGACAAGACCTTCCAGTCCGCAGCAGAAGTGAGCCAGGAGTTTGGCAGGGTCAAATAACTCTTTTTTTGAGCGTTTCAACAGCGCATGTGGGATTATCAGTGGGAGGCCACTCCCGGGGCGTCCGGAATGACCGCGAGGCCCGGGGATCTCCCGCCGGCAGGAGTTGTCAAAGAGGGGGAACGCGGGGCGGCCTGCCCTCATTCCTCGAAGGTGAACTCCGCCGCCCAGTCGAACCCCCGGTTGTCTTCGTACCACTGCGGCCAGTGGGAAGACCAGGCAGGGACGCTTACACCGCGTACCCGTTCGGTAGCCGGAAGATAGGGCTTGATGTCCAGCACCGGCGTGCGATCGTCGGCATCGATGAATGGTACCTCGATGGTGCCCGCTGCGGCATCGATGCCGAGCACCGGAACCACTGAGAGCGCGATTGGATTTGGCCGGACCGGAGACCGGGTGGCGAAGATCCCGATCGTTTCGGGGCCCTTTGTGTAGGGCTTTCTGCAGACCGTTTCCGATCGGCACCCTGCCGTATCGACCCGGTCACACCACCAGAGTACGAGTATGTGGCTGAATCCATCGAGGCCCAGGAGCGCGGGCCGGAACGGTTCGGCGATCTCGATAGAGAACAATTCCTCGTCGGCATGCACGGTGCCTATCGGTTTTACGGTGAATGTGCGTCTCTCCATACCGGTAACCTTCCCTGAGCGTGATGCCGAACCGGCAGAAAACGGTCGCCCGCGCGATGCAGCATTCTCCCGCTCAATGCAATGGTAGGCACACCAGGACAAAAAAGGCTTGAGTCCGCCCGGGGTCAGGGTTCGGCTTCTTCCGACCGGGGCGATGGGAGAACCGGCTCTCTCCGGCCTTCGTATTACAGGTCCGTTCCAGAAAAGGACGAGCTGCCCGATCCGCCCGGTGAGCGAAGATAAGATCAGCGGTTCCCGGGTTGAGATGATGATCCAGAAGAAGAATGCGAGAGGCCGGATTCGAACCGGCGAACTCCTACGAGACCAGGCCCTGAACCTGGCGCCTTTGACCTGGCTTGGCAACTCTCGCACGAAATTATGGCGGACCTATCGCCGCTGACCCGGCCCGACGATCCTCGCGCCTGATACTATGGTATCTTCAACAAAATAAATGTAATTACTCCCCGCCCTCTCCGGAGGGCCGGGAGGCATGGGAATTAGTATCCATGAACCGCTGTAACTCCATCTCACGGAGTTCGTACCGCTTGATCTTGCCGGAGATGGTCTTTGGGAGTGACTCCACGAACTCGATCTCGCGGGGGTATTTATAGGGCGCTGTCACCCGTTTCACGTGCTTCTGGATATCCTTGACCAGGGATTCCGAGGGCCGATACCCCGGTTTCAACACGATGAAGGCCTTGACGACCAGTCCCCGGATCACGTTGGGCGACCCGACGACCGCGACCTCGTGGACGGCCGGATGCTCCAGGATCGCACTCTCCACCTCGAACGGTCCGATACGGTATCCGGACGACTTGATGACGTCGTCGTCACGCCCCATGAACCAGAAGTAGCCGTCCTCATCCATCCGCGCCTTATCGCCGGTGTAGTAGAACCCGTTCCGGCAGACTTTGCTGGTTTCTTCCTCGTTATTCAGGTAGCCGCGGAAGAGCCCTACCGGGCGCGGGTTGAGTTTGATTGCAATGCGACCCTCCTCCCCGACACCGACCGGGTTCCCGTCGTCGTCGTGGAGTTCGATCTGCCAGCCGGGCGCCGGCCTCCCTATGGAGCCGGGTTTGCACTTCATGCCGGGGAACGTCCCGATGCAGAGCACCGTCTCGGTCTGGCCGTAGCCTTCGTAGATCGTCCTCCCGGTTCCCTCCTGCCATGCCCGAATCACCTCGGGGTTGAGCGCTTCACCGGCGCTGCAGCAGTGGCGCAGGTCGGAGAGATCGAACTTGTCGAGGTCGGCGAGGATCAGCATCCTGTAGATCGTCGGGGGGCAGCAGAACGTCGTGATCCCGTACTTCTCCAGCAGCGGCAGGATCTCGGTCGCGTGGAACCGGCCCCGTATGTCGTAGACGAAGATGCACGCGCCGACGATCCACTGGCCGAAGAGTTTCCCCCACGCGCTCTTTCCCCAGCCGGTATCGGAGAGCGTCAGGTGGAGGTCGTTTGGACGCAGATCGTGCCACACGCGCCCGGTGACGAGATGCCCGAGCGGGTAGGAGTGGTCGTGAACCACCATCTTCGGCTCGCCGGTGGTGCCGGAGGTGAAGAAGATCAGTAACGGGTCCGTTGATTTGGTCCGGTGCATACCCGGGAGGTTCACCAGTTTGTGCGAGCAGGGCGCGGGGTAGTCGAGCTCGACGGGGTAACTGACCCATCCGTCCCTCACGCCGTCGATCATGAGCCGGACCGCGAGCGTGGGGCACTCTTCCCGGATCTCCTCGACCTTATCCGCATGCTCGGCCATGGTGATGATCATCTTGACCTCGGCGGCCAGGATGCGGTACTGCAGGTCTTTTGGGGTCAGCATCGTCGTTGCGGGGCAATACACGGCGCCGAGCTTGATGAGCGCGATGACGAAGATCCACCACTCGGGTGTCCGGGGGAGCATCAGCATGACCCGATCGCCTTTCTTGATGCCGTATTTTATGCAGATGTTGACTGCCTGGTTCGAGAGGCGCATGAGGTCGAAGAATGTGTATTTCTTCTCGTTTCCCTTCTGGTCCACCCAGATCATGGCGAGTTTGTTCCGGTCCTTCTTCGCCCATGCATCAATCACGTCGAAACCGAAGTTATAGTATTCAGGGACGTCTATCTTGAAATTCGCGCAGAGGTCTTCGTAGGACACTGGTTTTTGTTCATCATCTGCCATAACGTGATCATAAAGGTTGCGCGTTCATAATTTAAAGAATTCACGAAGTTGAGGAACACTCCAGATTCGGAATGGGCATAAAGATTATCCATTAGTATTATGGTCCAAAAAATGATACTCATATCGATGGATGAGAAGGGATACGAGTCACTGAAAGTTGAGAACATCGTTGCCTCCGGGGTGATTGCCGACTCGATCGACCTCGAAAAAGTATCTGAAAAAATTAAAAACTGTGAACTGAATACCAAGCGTTTCCCCGGAGCGGTTTATCGTATTGAGAAGCCAAAGATTGCATCCCTGATATTTTCCTCGGGAAAAGTGGTGCTCACCGGTATCAGGAACAATCCGGACCTTCACGATGGTCTTGAGATCATCATGCGTTCGCTCAGGGATGCCGGTATCGATACGTACGATGAGCCGCAGGTCGCGGTCACGAACATCGTCTGTTCGTATGATATGGGCAGGTACATCAATCTGAACAAGGTGGTCATCACTCTCAATCTCGAGAATATCGAGTACGAACCCGAGCAGTTCCCGGGGCTCGTCTACCGTATCGAAGATCCGAAGATCGTCGCCCTTCTCTTCAGTTCAGGTAAGATCATCCTGACCGGTGGAAAGACTATCGAGGATATCAAGAGAGGACTCGATTTCCTGGAGCAGCGGCTCGAAACTATAATGTGAACTGTTTTCCCGTAATTTTTATTCCAGCAGAGGGGGGGCCGGGGGCCCCATTATTTTTGATCGGGCATGGTCGGGCTGTCAGAACTTCCTGCCGGTGTGTGCCGTTGGACTACCCGGGCTCAGGTTGGGCTCCGTTGCATCCACCTCCGATGACGCTCGGGGCCCTGGCGTGCCACCGGCTTCACTCGATAGCGTTGTTCTTGAAGTGTCGCGACTTCCCACCGCGCTCGATACTACCGACCTCGACGGGCTTCACTCGATAGCGTTGTTCTTGAAGTGTCGCGACTCCCATACACGGATTTCCAGTGGATATCGCCCCGGGGGGAAGGGGCTGACGGGGAGTGCGATGGGTGGAATGCCCGGAGTTCGAGCACCGGAGGTGCGAGGTGCGAACGTAGTGAGCATGAGAAGACCGGAGGTCTTCGAGGGCGGTCTCCCCCTCCCCTGTTCCCATCTCACCCGCACCTTCGGTGCTCCTGCTCTGTTCCCGTTGGAACATCACACCCTGCGGCCCATCGCCGCTCGCACCTCCGGTGCTCGAACTCCGGTTCTATGAACTGTCGCTACTCGAAAACGCTTCGCGTTTTCTCAAGCTCCGGCCCCGAAACCCTCCGGTTCTATGAACTGTCGCTACTCGAAAACGCTTCGCGTTTTCTCAAGCTCCGGCCCCGAAACCCTCCGGTTCTATGAACTGTCGCTACTCGAAAACGCTTCGCGTTTTCTCAAGCTCCGGCCCCGAAACCCTCCGGTTCTATGAACTGTCGCTACTCGAAAACGCTTCGCGTTTTCTCAAGCTCCGGCCCCGAAACCCTCCGGTTCTATGAACTGTCGCTACTCGAAAACGCTTCGCGTTTTCTCAAGCTCCGGCCCCGAAACCCTCCG